>NZ_RHQO01000118.1:0-7377 GCF_003935475.1 Pseudomonas sp. p99-361
ATACCCCCTTGTGGGGTGGGGGGGGGGGGGGTGGGGGGGGGGGGCGGGGGGCCCCGGGCCGCCCGGGGGGCGGGGGGGGGGGGGGCCCCCCCGCGGGGGGGGGGGGGGGGGGGGGGGCCGCCCCCCCCCCCCCCCCCCGCCCACCGAGTAGTACTCGCGGCTGCGGATTTGAAGGCCGGCGTTGTCGAATGCGCGGAAGATCATGCCGTTGGGGTGGTAGTCCAGTGGCTTGCGGATCATTGCCAGGTGCTGCTTTTCATTGAAGGCAATGGTGTGCTCGCCCAGCAGCTTGAGCTTGCCACTGCTGCGGATGGCCTGCAGGCGGGCGGGGATGCTGTCGGTATCGAGGGTGTCCGGCTGTTCGCCTTCAAGGCCGAGCAACACGGCCTTGTCACTGCCGTGGCCTTTGCCGGTGGCACCCAGTGAGCCATACAGCTCGGCCTTGACGCTGGCCGTTTTGGCCAGCAGGCCATCACGGCGCAGCCCTTCGGCAAACCGCGCAGCGGCGCGCATCGGGCCGACGGTGTGGGAACTGGAGGGGCCGATGCCGATCTTGAACAGGTCGAAGACGCTCAAAGCCATTGCTCGTTCCCTCCAGAAAGAAAAGGCGAGTGCTGCGCACTCGATCGCCGGCAAGCCAGCGCCCACAGGTACGACGTTCCCGTGAGAGCAGGCTTCTTACAGGTGCAGCACAATCCTTGCAGGCAGTGGAGCCCTTGTGGGAGCCGGCGAGCCGGATCAGGCGTCCTGATAGCTCTCGATCGACGGGCAGGCGCACACCAGGTTACGGTCGCCGAATACGTTGTCGACGCGGCCGACCGGTGGCCAGTACTTGCCTTCCACCAGGCCAGGCAGCGGGTACACCGCCTGCTCGCGGCTGTAACCGTGCGCCCATTCGCCAACCAGCTCGGCCGCGGTATGCGGGGCGTTTTTCAGCGGGTTGTCGTCTTTGTCCAGGCTACCGTCCTCGACCGCGCGGATTTCTGCGCGGATCTGGATCATGGCGTTGCAGAAGCGGTCCAGTTCTTCCTTGGACTCGCTTTCGGTCGGTTCGATCATCAGCGTGCCGGCCACCGGGAAGGACATGGTCGGGGCGTGGAAGCCGAAGTCGATCAGGCGCTTGGCCACATCGTCGACGCTGATGCCGCTGGTGTCCTTCAGTGGGCGCAGGTCGAGGATGCATTCGTGTGCCACCAAGCCATTGCCGCCGCTATACAGGACAGGATAGTGCTCTTCCAGGCGGCGGGCGATGTAGTTGGCGTTGAGGATCGCCATCTGCGACGCACGCTTGAGGCCGGCACCGCCCATCATGCGGATGTACATCCAGGTGATCGGCAGAATGCTGGCGCTGCCGAACGGCGCGGCGCACACCGCACCCTGGGTGTTTTGCAACTGCGCATGGCCGGGCAGGAACGGCGCCAGGTGCGACTTGACGCCAATCGGGCCCACCCCCGGGCCGCCGCCACCGTGCGGAATGCAGAAGGTCTTGTGCAGGTTCAGGTGCGACACGTCGCCGCCGAACTTGCCCGGCGCGCACAGGCCGACCATGGCGTTCATGTTGGCGCCGTCGATGTACACCTGGCCACCGTTGTCGTGAATGATCGCGCAGATTTCGCCGATCGCTTCTTCGAACACGCCGTGGGTCGATGGGTAGGTGATCATGATCGCGGCCAGGCGCTCGCGGTGTTCGATGGCTTTGGCGCGCAGGTCCTCGACATCGACGTTGCCGCGGGCGTCACAGGCGGTAACCACCACACGCATGCCGGCCATGTTGGCGGTAGCGGGGTTGGTGCCGTGGGCCGACGAGGGGATCAGGCAGATGTCACGGTGGCTTTCGCCACGGCTGCGGTGGTAGGCACGTATGGCCAGCAACCCGGCGTACTCGCCCTGCGAGCCGGCGTTGGGCTGCAGCGACACGGCATCATAGCCGGTAGCAGCGCACAACATTGCTTCCAGCTCGGTGGTCATCTGCAGGTAGCCCTGGCTTTGCTCGGCCGGCGCAAAGGGGTGCAGGTTGCCGAACTCGGCCCAGGTCACCGGGATCATTTCGCTGGCTGCGTTCAGCTTCATGGTGCAGGAGCCCAGCGGGATCATGCTGCGGTCCAGCGCCAGGTCCTTGTCGGCCAGGCGGCGCAGGTAGCGCATCAGTTCGGTTTCGCTGTGGTAGCGGTTGAATACCGGGTGTTCGAGGATGGCCGACTGGCGCAGCAGGGCCGCGGGCAGCAGCCAACCGGTGCTGGCAGCCAGCGCGGCGAAGTCAGGCAGGGGCTGGTTGCCGGCGAACAGTTGCCACAGGGCCTGCACGTCAGCCTGGGTGCTGGTTTCGTCCAGCGACAGGCCCAGGTGGGCGGCGTCGACCTGGCGCAGGTTGATACCTTGGGCGCGGGCCTGCTCAAGCAGGCTGGCAGTGGCGGTGCCGGTGGCCAGGGTCAAGGTGTCGAAGGCTGTTGCACCGACCACTTGCAAACCCAGGCGGTTCAGGCCGGCTGCCAGAACCGCGGTCAGCGCATGGGTGCGCTCGGCGATGCGCTTGAGGCCGGCCGGGCCGTGGTACACGGCGTACATGCTGGCGATATTGGCCAGCAGCACCTGGGCGGTGCAAATGTTGCTGGTGGCCTTCTCGCGGCGGATGTGCTGCTCGCGGGTTTGCATGGCCAGGCGCAGGGCGGTCTTGCCGAAGCGATCGATCGACACGCCGACCAGCCGGCCTGGCATGTCGCGCTTGAAGGCGTCACGGGTGGCGAAGTAGGCCGCGTGTGGGCCGCCGAAGCCCAGGGGCACGCCAAAACGCTGGGCGCTGCCGATGGCCACGTCGGCATCGAACTCACCCGGTGGGGTCAGCAGGGTCAGGGCCAGCAGGTCTGCTGCCACGGCGACCAGCGCGTTGGCGGCATGGAAGCGCTGCACCACTTCACGGTAGTCGAACACCTCGCCATTGCTGGCCGGGTATTGCAGCAGCGCGCCGAAGAAGGCACTGGCATCGCCCAGCTCGCGTTCGTCGCCGACCACCACGTCGATGCCCAACGGCTCGGCGCGGGTGCGCAGTACGTCCAGGGTTTGCGGGTGGCAGTGCACCGACGCGAAGAAGCTGTGGCTGGTCTTGTTCTTCGACAGGCGCTTGCAGAAGGTCATGGCCTCGGCTGCGGCGGTCGCTTCGTCGAGCAGCGAAGCGTTGGCGATCGGCAGGCCGGTGAGGTCGCTGATCAGGGTCTGGAAGTTCAGCAACGCTTCCAGGCGGCCCTGGGAGATTTCCGGCTGGTAGGGCGTGTAGGCGGTGTACCAGGCCGGGTTTTCCAGCAGGTTGCGCAGGATGGGGGCCGGGGTGTGGGTGTTGTAGTAGCCCTGGCCGATGAAGCTCTTGAACAGCTGGTTCTTGCCGGCGATGGCCTTGAGTGCTGCCAGCGCGTCGGCTTCACTCTGGCCGTCGTGCGCGCCGAGCACGCTGGTGCCCTTGATGCTGTCGGGGATGACCGCCGCGGTCATGGCGTCCAGCGATTCGAAACCGAGGGCGGCGAGCATGGCCTGCTCGTCGGCGGTGCGCGGGCCGATGTGCCGGGCGATGAATTCGTTGGCGGTGCTGAGGTTGATGGTCATGGCGCAGTCCTCAGGCTTCAGCGTTGGCTTTGATCAGGCGGTCATAGGCGTCCTGGTCGAGCAGGGCGCTGACTTCGCTGATGTTGGCCGGGGTGAAGCGGAAGAACCAGCCTTCGCCCATGGGGTCTTCGTTGACCAGCTCCGGGCTTGAGTCGAGCTGTGCGTTGACTGCAACCACCTCGCCGGTCAGGGGCATGTATACGCCGCTGGCAGCTTTCACCGACTCGACGGTGGATGCTTCGCTGCCTTTCTCGTACTGCTGCAACTCGGGCAGTTGCACAAACACCACATCGCCAAGGGCGTTCTGGGCGAAGGCGGTGATGCCCACGGTGACACTGCCGTCGGCTTCGACGCGCAGCCATTCGTGATCTTCGGTGAAACGCAACTCGCTCATGCGGAATCCTCGGGCGTTGGGCGCGGTGTGCCCGCGCTCTTGGGTCGGGATTCCCATAGCAATAATGCGGCCAATTTCAAAAAAGGCTTATAAAACAATAAGTTAAATTTTTACTGAGGCGCTCGATTTTTGGCGGTGGAACGAAAACGCTACATTGCACGCGGGGTGAAAAAGCGTTTCTCTATCAAACCCTTGTATAACCGCATGCGCACACCAATGTAGCGTTTTCGATACGGTGTAATCAAAGCGTTACAGTGCCGCGGCGTCTGTTTGGCACGTTACTGCCAACTCTTTAGTCGGGCGACGCCACAGGTACGGTAAAAGGCATCAACCTGCCATGAACAGCGGCAGTGCCAGATAGAGTTTGATCACGATGACATTGATGATGTCGATGAAGAATGCCCCCACCATGGGTACCACCAGAAAGGCAATGTTCGAAGCGCCGTAGCGCTGGGTCACTGCCTGCATGTTGGCAATGGCAGTGGGCGTGGCCCCCAGGCCAAATCCGCAATGGCCGGCAGCCAATACGGCAGCATCGTAATTGCGACCCATGACCCGGAACGTCACGAAAATTGCGAACAGCGCCATGACCAGTGTCTGTGCGGCCAATAATGCGAAGAACGGCAAGGCCAGCGCTGCCAGGTCCCATAGTTTGAGCGACATCAAGGCAATGGCCAGGAACAGCGACAAGCTGACATTGCCCAGTACCGAAACTTCCCGTTCGAACACACGGTAGAAGCCGAATGCGGATAGCCCATTGCGCAGCAATACACCCACGAACAGCACACACACAAACGTCGGCAGTTCGAATGCAGTTCCTTTGAGTGCGCCATTGAGCAAAGAACCGGCAAGCAGGCTTACCGCAATCAGCGCCAGTGTTTCTACAAATGAAAACGATGTTATCAGGCGCTCTTTGTCAGGCCGCTCGAAACCCTGGGGCAGTTGCGGCAGTTCCTCATCGGCCCCCGGCGTTTTCACCCGCTTGATCAGCAGCCGGGCAACCGGCCCGCCAATCAGGCCGCCCAGCACCAGCCCGAAGGTGGCCGAGGCCATCGCCAGTTCCGCAGCCGAGGCCAGGCCGAACTTTTCGCTGAACGTGGCGCCCCAGGCGGCGCCGGTGCCGTGGCCGCCGGACAGGGTGATCGAACCGGCCAGCAGGCCCATCAAAGGGTCCAGCCCCAATGCCGAGGCCAGGCCGATGCCCATGGCGTTCTGCACCAGCAACAGGCTAGTGACCACCAGCAGGAAGACCACCACCACACGGCCGCCTTTTTTCAGGCTGGCAAAGTCTGCGCTCAAGCCGATGGTGGCGAAGAAGGCCAGCATCAAGGGTGTTTGCAGTGAGGTATCGAACTGCACCTGCACATCGAAACTGCGCAACGCCAGCAGGGCAAAGGCGACGACCAGGCCACCGGCAACGGGTTCCGGAATATTGTAGACGCGCAACAAACCAATCCTTGCAACCAGCCCGCGCCCCAATAACAGGACGAGAGAGGCGGCTACAAGTGTCCCGTAAAAATCGAGTTCAAACATCAGGTGCTCTCGTTATATCCAGTAGCGAACCACGCTCCGCACTTGGGCGGATCAGTGGGATGACAAGTGGCAATACACCGTCACCATTCTACGAGGCATATGTGGGAGAGTATCTTTCACGCGCGTAGGAAAGGTCTGAACAACTAACAGGTTATTGCAACGACTATCAGCCTTTGCCGGGTATTCCATATTTACGCAAGCGCTGGGCAATGGCGGTGTGCGAAGTGTGCAAGCGCGCAGCCAGTTGCCGGGTGGAGGGGTAGCTGGCGTACAGACGTTGCAGCAGCTCACGCTCGAAATCGCCCACGGCTTGCTCCAGGCTGGCCACTTCGCCATCTTGCCCGCGCGCCACCGAGGTGCCGGCAATGTCCAGGTCACCAATGTCCACCAGGTTGCTTTCGCAGATGGCCGCCGCACGGAAAATCACGTTCTGCAGTTGGCGCACGTTGCCCGGCCACGGGTTGGCCAGCAGCGCCGAATGGGTGGCCGGGGTCAACCGGCAGGCTGGGCGCTGGATCTGCGTGCAGGCCTGCTGCATGAAGAAGTGCGCCAGCATCAGGATGTCCTGGCCGCGGTCGCGCAGGGGCGGTACCTGCAGGTTGAGCACATTCAGGCGGTAGAACAGGTCTTCGCGGAAGCTGCCTTCGGCCACCATGCGCTCCAGGTCGCGGTGGGTGGCGCTGATGATGCGCACATCGACCTTCACTTCGCGGTCGCCGCCCACCCGGCGGAAGCTGCCGTCACTGAGGAAGCGCAGCAGCTTGGCCTGCAGGTACGGTGACATTTCGCCGATCTCATCCAGAAACACCGTGCCCTGGTTGGCCAGCTCCATCAGCCCCGGCTTGCCGCCGCGTTGCGCGCCGGTGAAGGCGCCGGGGGCGTAGCCGAACAGCTCGCTCTCGGCCAGGCTCTCGGGCAGGGCGGCGCAGTTCAGCGCCAGGAACGGTGCCGCCTGGCGGCTGCTGATGGCATGGCAGGCGCGGGCCACCAGCTCTTTGCCGGTGCCGGTTTCGCCATGCACCAGCAGCGGCGCATCGAGTGCGGCAACGCGCATGGCGCGTGCTTTGAGAGTACGGATGGCCGGTGACTCGCCCAGCAGGGCGTCGAAGCCCTCGGCGTGGTCGTGGTGCAGGGCCGACAGGCGTTCGCCCATGCGCGATGGCGGGTAAAGCGTCAGCAGGCCACCGGCGTTGGTAATGGGCATGGCATCGAGCAGCAGGCTGTGGCCGTTCAGTTGCATCTCGCGCATAGGCAGGTGGAAGTTGTTGTCCAGCAGCGCCTGCAGCAGCCCGGCGTCGCCGAACAGCTCGCCCACCGAGCGCCCGGCCGATTCGCGGCCGCATAGCTCGATCAGCGCCGGGTTGGCCAGCAACACCTTGCCGGCGCTGTCCACGGCCAGGACCGGGTCGCTCATCGCTGCCAGCAACGCATCCAGTTGCAGGTGCCGACGTTGCCCGGGAAGGATGTCGACCACGTCCACCGACTGTACCCCGTGCACTTCGAACAGTGCGTCGTGCAGCTCTTCGAGCACCGCGGGGCTGAGCGTCGGGGCGTCGATGTAGACGTTCGGCGGGACCATCTCCACGGCGTCCAGGTTGAGGTTGCGGGCACCGAGCAGGGCTAGCACTTCCTGAGTGATGCCGACGCGGTCGATGAAGCTGACGTGGATGCGCATGGGAACGTAGAGGGTGGTGGCCGGGGAGGGCGGTAGTATGCCTCAACATCGCCGGGGCCGCCTTGCGGCCCATCGCAGGCAAGCCAGCTCCCACAGGGATCGCGTCAGGGCTGATAGGTGTTTGTCACAAGATATGCAGCGCCTGTGAGATCGAGCGCCGCCCGCGCGGCGCATCGCGAGC
>NZ_RHQO01000119.1:0-7072 GCF_003935475.1 Pseudomonas sp. p99-361
CGTGGAACTGCTCGCCGGAAATGCCACGGTAAATCAAAGCTTCATCTGGCGGTAGGTGGGGTTCATGGAGCGCTTAGGGTTGAGCGACTGTTGAACGACGGCCTTAATCGTGACGGTCGCTTGATCGTGGCCGCGGCCGTAAAACAAGCTGTGGCCACTAGGCACGCAACGTGCTCGGATCGCCGGCTTCGGCTGCGGCTGCCTGTAAGCGATCTGATCTGACAGCCTGGCCCAAGCTGCATAGACGCCAGAACTCGGCCGTAGAGTGCCAGCGCACGGATGTAAATTGTAGACGCCGAAGGATGTAGCCGGATGTAAAATCAGATTCAGACCGCTTGAGGCGCGGGGATCAATAGCGAATTGGCTTGGGGTGACTTGAGCGCTGGCTTACGCGACGGCGCCGATCGTCGAGCAAAGCACCGGTACGACAGGAGAAGACTAAACTGGGGCAATCGTCGGCTTAGTTCAGTGAAGCTTCAGTTTCAACCGAAGATCGAGTGCGTAGGCTGAACTAGACGATGGGATTACGAATGGGATCGCTAGTTGCTGAATTATGGTTTTCAAACCGGGCGATCAGGGATGGCGGGGCTGACGGAGGCAAGGAGGTACTGGAGAGATGGAGCGTAACGGGTTGATTCGAGGGTGTATGGTCAATTCAGGGAAAGTCTGTTTTTCGGGGGCCGGTGACAACCTCGGTGTCGTTTAGGTACACTGCATTTAACATAATATGCATTATGCGCATCTTTTGTATGGAGCCACCGGGGCCGAGGGTGGGTAGATTTGAGGCAGGCTCAAGTCCTCGGAAATAATTCTTAGGACGTTTTCTGAACTAATCCCTGTACTGCGGTGATTTTCCTCCGAGTTCAAGGTTTACTTCCTGCCAGTGGGACGTTTGTGACGCTCAGGAAATTTTGACCATGTCGATTGACGATGTGCGCCAGCAGATTTTCCATATTTATCAATTGGTTAAGTTCATGCTTTGCAAGCCCATCGCTCAGAATTGCGGGAGGTATTTTGATCATTGTGTGCCTAAATGATGAGAAGTGGCCAAGTCTAGACACAGCATGCGGATTTTCACTGGGCGTGCCGGTCTTCCATCAGAAAATGATCGGATCTTAAAAATGATCGACACCCTAACAAGGCTCCAGACCAGAAGTGCCCACACCGCTTGCCACTGAGGTAACACACCTACCAGCGCCACCCTAAGCGCAATACCGTCCAGAAAATAGCGCGTACAGGGCGACAACGCCCATTCGGGTCAGGCGTTCGCGCAGGAGGAGCCGAATGAGGTCTAATTGAAGTCAGTCCGTATCAGTAAAAAATGATCATCATTTTTACACTTATTCGCGGCATACAGTGTTACGCCTGCTTGCTAGGTCTCCGAGACTGCTTACAGGAGACCAAATACGACCTCGTTTATCGCTCACTGATGAATGAGCCGAAAGGTATAGAGTTGGTGCGCGCCAGGATTGCTTTACAGGAGGTGCATCTCGGGGCAATCTCGCAGCTATTCTCCAGTTTCGGAGGTGCCTCCTGAGCAGTGAAGCCCTCGCCTTTGTAGGAGGTTTCAAGGACAAATCCAATAATTACTCAACTAAATATTCATTTAGTTGAGTAATCATGAAAGTGCTTGTGGTTGCACTCCGACCTACTCCGCTAAGTGATCATCATTTTTAAATTATCACACGCGCATGTGCCATCCCCTGATGGGTTGCGGCTTCAGTCGTCGGTTGCTGATCATTTTTAACTTTAAAATGATCGCGACACTATCGAGTGTTGTGCTGCAAATTAGGTTGCTGAGGGGGGGTCGAGTAAATGATCATTTTTAAACACTTCCGGAAAGCTGCGGCTGATCCGTGTAGGCCCTGCTCGCAGCCGGGAAGGCGGTTATGTTTTTAAAAGTGATCATTTCAATTGTCGTTTAATGATCTAGGACGGAGGGGGTATGTTTGAGAAAGTGGCTTGGGAGTGAAGCTTCGAAGAAGCTTCATTATATGAGCATGTGCTCGGCTTGATTTCAAGAGCCCTGCCAGCGGATCTGACGGATGGTGCCAGGGATGGGAGGCCCTAATTCCATCGCTAAATCGCGAGCTGTCCGTCAATATATCAATAATTATCTATCGACTCCGGTGCAAATATTCTCCCGTGTTTCGAGTGAAGGGGTTGTGAACTGCGTTGAGTTATGTTTACTTAAGCATCTGTATTGTTTTTTCATGAGGCTTTATATGGTTCGCTGTGGACAGTTGGCTGGAGCGTTAAAGAGGAGCGTAAGCCTTCCATTTCCGATAAGTGCCAGAACCGGAAATGGTCAGTGACATGAAGACAGCTCCATTTGCACTGTTGCCATTGTTCAGTACCCACCGGTGGTTTATCGAATCTTCCACTGAGACTGATGATGAGGTCGCACTCACGGTTCATCGGTATCTGAGCGAATTCCCTGCCCAAGCAGATGCCCAGGCAGGCTATGGCGCAGTACGAGGCTTTCTGCAGTCCTACACAAGCAATGAAGCAACATTCAACTCGTATCGTACTCATGCGGAGCGGCTTTTGTTATGGTCGCTGCTGATTTGTCAGCGTCCGCTGCTTGAGTTACGACGTTCGGACGCCGAGGCTTTCCTAGAGTTCTGTATGAATCCCCCGGAGGTCTGGGTTGGTCAAGTAGTAAGAAATCGCTACCTTCGCGGGCATGCGGTCGACGGCGGATCTTTGATCCCGAACCCTGCCTGGCGTCCCTTCGCTACAACCACCAAGGGTGGCTATTACAACCTGACAGCCGGCAGCATCGCCCAAGTGTTCTCGGTCTGTAACAGCTTCTTTGAATACGCCATCGATGAAGGGATATGTGCTGTCGTAAATCCATTTCGAGCAATCAAGCAGAAATCCAAATTCAAGGGTCGCTCTGCCCAAGTAAAGACGACACGCGCGCTTACTCCCTTGCAATGGGAATACGTGCTCGAGGCCGCTGAAGTCATGGCGGATTCGGATCCAGTGCGGCATGAGCGCACTCTGTTCATCGCTTCCACCTTGTTTTCTATGTACCTCCGGGTTTCCGATATCTGCGGGAGAGATAATTGGGAGCCTTCTATGGGGGATTTTCGCTTAGATCACGACGGAAATTGGTGGTTTCACGCGGTTGGCAAGGGTAATAAAATCGGAAAAATCGCAGTCCGGACGGACTATGTCGAATGCTACCTTAAACGGTACAGGCAGTTTTTGGGGTTAAACCCCCTACCCTTTCCTAACGAAACCACTCCACTGTTGATGACGCTTGACGGAAAAGCCGGCCTGTCGACTAGGATGGTTCGTATCATCATGCGCGCAGTCTTTGATACTGCGATTAGCCGTATGGTCACAGAGGGTCGTCATGAAGGTGAGATCCAAAATCTGCGTGTGGCTTCTACGCATTGGTTGCGCCATACCGCAGCAACATTCGATGCGCCTTTCCGTGATCCCAAGGATTTGCAAGCCGATCTCCGACACAGCAGCCTTTCGACTACTCAGAATGTCTATTACAGCAGTCAGGATGATCAGCGCGCTTACTCCATAAAGAAGCTTGGTATGAAGGATCGCGGCTGATTCCTGTGATAACTTTCCAAGGAAGAGAAAATGAACAACATTCCATTCCCTTGTTTCTTCGGGATTGAAGAAATCCTGCAATTGGATGCCGAGAGCCTAGAATATGAGTCTCCATATGTTCTCTCTCAGCTTCAGGCCTGCGCAGCCGAAGCACGGCCTTTAGAAAGCTATGCTTGGGTTAAGAGTTTCCTACAGGCCAATGCGGTAGCTACCCGGTATACCGTTTATCGTGCAGCGGCTGAGAGGTTGTTGTTGTGGTGTTTGCTGGTCGTAGAGAAACCAGTAACGGAGCTTGATGAAATTGATATTCGTTGCTTTATGGATTTTTGTTTGTGCCCACCAGATCATTGGATTGCACAAAGCCCCGAAAAGCGTCTAATGCGCGCCTCGGCTAAACGAAGCTCTAGGGCCATGGTTGTGAATCCGGCTTGGAGACCCTTTAGGCCGAGCCTGAGCACGTCGCAGATTGAGGGCGACCAAGTAAAAATTACGGGCTCGTCGATACTTGCTGGAGTAATGGCAGTGATCAACCAATTCTACTTGCACCTAGCCGGAGAAGACGTTCTTGATAAAAACCCAGCACATGAGCTTCACCGGTCAAGACAATATGCACCTTTGTACGCCGTACATGAAGGGAAAAGGTGCTTTAATGCATCTGAGTGGCGGGAGTTCGTTGCAGTGGCTGAGGCAATGGCTGAAGCGGATCCAGGTTTTGAGCGAAAGCTATTCCTGATTATTACAGTTTATTATCTGCAATTGAAGCCAAGCGAGATTGAACAGTTTGGCAAGGTCATTCTTATGAAGTCTTTGTGCAGGAAAGATGATGGCACCTACAGGCTGGATGTTCCGCATTTTCCTGCATTGAAGCATGTTATGATACCATCAGAATATGTTGAGCGATGGGTTGCGCGGTTTCGAACTTATCTGGGAACGCATATGACACCCCTTAGCCTCGATCCGACACCACTAATTTCTACTCAGAGCGGCCGCGGTGGTATTAGCAGTAGGCATGCGAACCTCATTTTCAAATCCATTTGCAATCAGGTAGTGATGAATCTGGAAAATCTGGGCGTTGAGGTTCCGGATGACTCTCCTTTTCGAAATGCTTCTCTGCTGTGGCTGCGTGAGACTTCGTTGATGCGTTTGGCAGAATTTTTGCCATTTGATCACTTTCGCCTGATGGTTCGCGGATCCACGAGTGATAACGTATTCGCTCGGTATTATGCGTGGCACCCCAAATACCGAGCTCGCTGAGATATGGGTGTACTCTCCAAGCTCTGGACTTTATTTTTTCCTGATCGTAGGTCAGAAGCCGAGATAACACGTGAGCGTCAATTCATCGAGGCTGTTAACAGCCTCAAGACCCTCAGAACGACTGACCGCGGCGGTATGTCGATTGATCTCGAGGAGATTCGCGACCAGGTTTTAGAGAGTCGTGAGGCCTTGAAGTATCTCGTAGATCCAGCCAATAGAAAGGTTAAAGAGGTACCGCCCGGTGATTGACTCGATCTTGGTCACGAACTTTTGATCAAGATCCCCTGCCCTGCGTTGATCTGAGATGGCGTGCCCCGATGGGGACGGCTGTCGTAAACAGCGCCACCGGCTAGCGCCGGCGTCCCTGCCCGCTGGGATTCCATGCTCACGCCTCCGGCCGGAGGCCTGCGCGCTCCGCTTGCCATCGAGTACCTGAGCGCTAGGACAAGGTGTCCAGCGCTCATGATTGCACCTCGGATTGTCAGCCGCGGATCTTGTAGCCTTGGCGCTTCAGCGTTTCAAAGAGACAGTGGCGTTCGTAAATTTCAAGCGTTTGCCCGCTTGCCTCAAGCAGTTTCTCCATAATCCAGGCTGCGTCATCTTTCGAAAATGAATAGCTAGAGCATTCGAACTCCATTTCAACACCACCAGGTCTGACTGTCTGGATAGAGACTCCTGCATAGCCCTCGGGAAACGGCATGAGTGCGGTGCTAGCTTTACTGAAGGGGATCTCACCGGTTGCGTTCAAATGCCAGTCCAGGAACAGTCTGTATTCCCGCTTCAGTAGTGGCTCATCTTCTCTGACCACTGCCGTAGTCGGCTCTGCACTGGACTGCTCCACGATGGCGATCGCTTCGGCAAGGTAGAAAGCCAACTCATAGGCGACTGCTAAGCTGAATTCAAGGCCATGAGAGTCAAACTGGAGCCTTACACCGCCCTCGCCCACGCCCGTGATCGTACACTCCCAGTGATTATTAGAATCACTTTCGCGCCAGCAGCGAATTTGACGTTGAAAACTCTGAGTGGCTGGCGCGGTATTGATATTCAAACTCATTAAATCCTCAGTTTAGACAGTGGGTCTATCACCATAAACGGATGATTTTCTGAGAACTTGAGTTGTATTGAGAAATTTTTCGTGCCCTTTCAGAGGTGCCTATGCTGTATATGATTTTTTCGTAGCTGTACATATGTGCAGATATCACGCCCCTCCCCTGTTGTGTTATCTTCCCGTCATCGATTCAGGCCGCGGAAATGTTTGAAAAGAAATGCCCCGTGGTCTGCACATCCCTCTACTTCAGTTAAAGACATTAAATGGCCCTATCAAACGCAGTATTTCAGCGACTCAGCGGCGCCGATGAGTCGGGCAGTATTCAAATGCCCAAGAAGCAATTGGACGCATCGCTACAGATGTTTCAGATCGACATGCTCGCGTCCAACCTGGAGGCCTACTCAGTTGATCCCGCACGGGCTCGTGCCAAGTATCCGTGGGCGACTCGGTTTGCCATGGGACATCCCCTGGCTCCCTGGCAACGGCCTTCAGTTTGGACTGAGGAGCAGCAGGTTCGGTTTATCACTTCAATCTGGATGGGTTCAGATCTTGGGTCTTACCTGGTGAACGGTTGGTATGAGTTTGCTGATGGTGGCGCCTATGCGCTGAACAGCGAGGTTTTGCTAGATGGCCAGCAGAGGCTCACAGCCCTGGAAGGCTATCTGCTTGGCAGGTTTGGCGTGCCCGATGCGGATGGGTGTGTGCGGTATTGGGCGGAGGTCGGTGACAAGGAGCGTAAGCGTTTCTTGGCGATGCCTTTTGCTCAAGCCCGGGTGCATTCTGGTGATGAGGCTGCGTTACGTAAGGTTTACGATCTTCGAGCCTTCGGTGGAACTCCACATACTGAAGATCAGCGGGCATCTGCTTGATTAAATGATTAGCGTGCCCCCCCCTGGGGTCGGCTGTCGTAAACCGCGCCACCGGCTTCCGCCGGCGTCGCGGCCCGCTGGGCTTCCATCCTCACGCCTCCGGCCGGAGGCCTGCGCGCTCCGCTTGCCTCCGCAGATGCCCTGACATGACAGTGTAAGGGCGCCCTCTTCCGGCTAGATCCAGTCTTCTTCAATGTATGTTTGCATGCTCGTCACCAGTGGATCCATGGGTACGGCTTCAAGCTAACCGTAACCGTCCGGCCAACTCACCTTCCTGACCCCGACGCCAAAGGCGATGGTGTCCACCTAATTTAAGTGGACACCA
>NZ_RHQO01000011.1:0-85243 GCF_003935475.1 Pseudomonas sp. p99-361
CCGCGCGGGCGGCGCTCGCTCTAACAGGCGCTGCATACCTTGTGGCAAACACCTGTCAGCCCTGATGCGATCCCCGTAGGAGCTGGCTTGCCGGCGATTGGGCCGCAAGGCGGCCCCCGAAATCAGCGCGGAATGACTGGCTGGCGCGGCTTCTTGCCCTTGCCGCCACCACCCTTGCCCGCTTCCTTGCGCTCCTTGGCCGCCTGCTGATTACGCGCAAACGCTTCGGCCTTGGCCTTTTCGCGCTTGTCCCACGGCTTGCTGCCATCGCTGCCACGCGGTGGCAGGCCCGTGTGCTGGGTCAGGATTTTCTGATCCTTGCCCACTTTGTGGCTGCCCGACGGGGTCGAGTTCTTGCGGCGCGCGCTCTGGTAGCTGTCGGTCTGCGGCTGGTGCGCCGGAATCAACTGGTGCTTGCCAGGCCCGATCAGGTCGGCGCGGCCCATGCGCTGCAGCGCTTCGCGCAGCATTGGCCAGCCTTTCGGGTCGTGGTAGCGCAAGAATGCCTTGTGCAGACGGCGCTGCTCGTCACTCTTGACGATTTCCACACCTTCGCTCTTGTAGGTCACCTTGCGCAGCGGGTTCTTGCCCGAGTGGTACATGGCGGTGGCCGAGGCCATCGGCGACGGGTAGAACGCCTGTACCTGGTCGGCACGGAACCCATTGCCCTTGAGCCATAGCGCCAGGTTCATCATGTCTTCGTCGGTGGTACCCGGGTGCGCGGCAATGAAGTACGGGATCAGGTACTGCTCTTTACCCGCTTCTTTCGAGAATTTCTCGAACATGCGCTTGAAGCGGTCATAGGTACCAATGCCCGGCTTCATCATCTTGTCCAGCGGGCCACGCTCGGTGTGCTCCGGGGCAATCTTCAGGTAGCCACCTACGTGGTGGGTGACCAGCTCCTTGACGTATTCCGGCGACTCCACGGCCAGGTCGTAGCGCAGGCCCGAGGCAATCAGGATCTTCTTCACCCCTGGCAGGGCGCGAGCCTTGCGGTACAGCTCGATCAGCGAACTGTGGTCGGTGTTGAGGTTCTCGCAGATGCCAGGGAACACGCACGAGGGCTTGCGGCAGTGCTTTTCGATGTCGTGGCTCTTGCACGCGATGCGATACATGTTCGCAGTCGGCCCGCCAAGGTCGGACACCACGCCGGTGAAGCCTGGCACCTTGTCACGCATCTCTTCGATTTCGTGCAGGATCGACTCGTGCGAGCGGTTCTGGATGATGCGGCCTTCGTGCTCGGTGATCGAGCAGAAGGTGCAGCCGCCGAAGCAGCCACGCATGATGTTGACCGAGAAACGGATCATCTCGTAGGCCGGGATACGCGCCTTGCCGTACGCCGGGTGCGGTACACGGGCGTAAGGCATGCCGAACACGTAGTCCATTTCCTCGGTGCTCATCGGAATGGGTGGCGGGTTGAACCACACGTCCACGTCACCGTGTTTCTGCACCAGTGCACGGGCGTTGCCCGGGTTGGTCTCCAGGTGCAGCACGCGGTTGGCGTGGGCATAGAGCACCGGGTCGTTACGCACCTTCTCGAACGATGGCAGGCGGATGACCGACTTTTCCCGCGTGACCGCCGGGCTGTCGAGAATCTGTACTACCTTGGCTTCGTTCGGGTCTTCCTGGTCGCCCTTGGCCTGCTCGATGGCACAGGCCTGGGTGTCCTGGGTGTTCACGTAGGGGTTGATGATCTTGTCGACACGGCCTGGGCGGTCGATGCGGGTCGAGTCGATTTCGTACCAGCCCTGCGGCGTGTCACGGCGCACGAAGGCGGTGCCGCGCACGTCGGTGATGCTTTCGATGCTTTCGCCACTGGACAGGCGCTGGGCCACCTCGACCACCGCCCGCTCGGCGTTGCCGAACAGCAGGATGTCGGCGCTGGCGTCGATCAGGATCGAATGGCGAACCTTGTCCTGCCAGTAGTCGTAGTGGGCAATGCGACGCAACGATGCCTCGATGCCGCCGAGTACGATCGGCACATGCTTATAGGCTTCCTTGCAGCGCTGGCTGTACACCAGGCTGGCGCGGTCTGGTCGGCTACCGGCGAGGCCGCCCGGGGTGTAGGCGTCGTCGGAACGGATTTTCTTGTCCGCGGTATAGCGATTGATCATCGAGTCCATGTTGCCGGCGGCCACGCCGAAGAACAGGTTGGGCTCGCCGAGCTTCATGAAGTCGTCTTTGGACTGCCAGTTCGGCTGGGCAATGATGCCCACGCGGAAACCCTGGGCTTCCAGTAGCCGGCCGATGATGGCCATGCCGAACGAGGGGTGATCGACGTAGGCATCCCCGGTCACGATGATGATGTCGCAGGAATCCCAGCCGAGCAGATCCATCTCCTCCCTGCTCATTGGCAGGAAAGGTGCTGGCCCGAAGCATTCGGCCCAGTACTTGGGATAGTCGTAGAGTGGTTTGGCTGCTTGCATGTCAGTGACCGGTTCTGGTGTGCAGGAAAATCGCGGGCGCGAAATATAGCACAAATTTTGACCAAATCCGACTGGATTCGTGGGGGATTGGTGGGTGGGGTGACGGTTGGCTGACTTGGGGGTTGTAAGGGTGCCAGGTGTTCACCGCAACATTTTCAGCGCCTTGGCCAGCGGGCGCACCGCACACCTTGTAGGAGCGGCCTTGCGTCGCGATGGGCTGCGCAGCAGCCCCAGGATTTCAGTGCAAATGCAAACAGTGTGGGGGCTGCTGCGCAGCCCATCGCGACGCAAGGCCGCTCCTACAGTGAGTTATTCATCATCATCGAAGTTGTACATGCCCGGCGCGAGGTTTTCGAAGCGGGTGTACTTGCCGATAAACGCCAAACGGACAAAGCCGATCGGGCCGTTACGCTGTTTACCGATGATGATTTCCGCCACGCCCTTGTGCTCGGTCTCGGGGTGGTACACCTCGTCGCGGTACACGAACATGATCACGTCGGCGTCCTGCTCGATTGCACCGGACTCACGCAAGTCGGAGTTCACCGGGCGCTTGTTCGGGCGTTGTTCCAGCGAGCGGTTCAGCTGCGACAGGGCGATGACGGGGCAGTTGAATTCCTTTGCCAAGGCTTTGAGCGAGCGGGAAATCTCGGAAATTTCGTTGGTGCGGTTATCACCGGCCGAACCCGGAATCTGCATCAGCTGCAGGTAATCGACCATGATCATGGCGATTTCGCCGTGTTCACGGGCCAGGCGGCGGGTGCGCGCGCGCATTTCCGAGGGGCTGATGCCCGCGGTGTCGTCGATGAACAACTTGCGATCGTTGAGCAGGTTCACCGCCGAAGTCAACCGCGGCCAGTCATCGTCGTCCAGCTGGCCGGAACGGACCTTGGTCTGGTCGATGCGGCCCAGCGACGACAGCATACGCATGATCAGCGACTCACCTGGCATTTCCAGCGAGAACACCAGCACGGCCTTGTCGGTACGCAGTACGGCGTTTTCCACCAGGTTCATGGCAAAGGTGGTCTTGCCCATCGACGGGCGGCCAGCAACGATGATCAAGTCGGCCGCCTGCAGGCCGCTGGTCTTCTCGTCCAGGTCGGTAAAGCCCGTGGATACACCGGTAATGTCGCTGTCGGAGTTGAACAAGGTGTCGATACGGTCGATGGCCATGGTCAACAGCTCGTTGACCCCCACCGGGCCACCGGTTTTCGGCCGGGCCTCGGCAATCTGGAAAATCTGCCGCTCGGCATCGTCGAGGATTTCTTCGGCGTTGCGCCCTTGCGGGTTGAAGGCGTTGTCGGCGATGTCGGTACTGATGCTGATCAGCTGGCGCAACGTGGCGCGCTCGCGAATGATCGCGGCATAAGCCTTGATGTTCGCCACCGACGGCGTGTTCTTGGCCAGTTCTGCCAGGTACGCCAGGCCGCCAACTTGCGAAGACAGGCCTTCCTTGTCCAGTTGCTCGTGCAGGGTAACCACGTCGAATGGCTGGTTGGCGTCGGCCAACTTGTGCACGGCACGGAAGATCAGGCGGTGGTCATGCCGATAGAAATCGCCGTCCGATACCTGATCCAGCACCCGCTCCCAGGCGTTGTTGTCCAGCATCAGGCCACCGAGCACGGCCTGTTCGGCCTCGATGGAATGCGGCGGCACCTTGAGGGCTGCGGTTTGCAGGTCTAGCTGTTCGGAAGTGGTGATCTCGTTCATGGCCACGAAAGAATTCTGGAGGACGAAAAAGACAAAGGGCACGGCCTGTAGAAAACAGGACCGTGCCCGATGTTAACTGCCTGGCTCGCAGGGAGCCAGCCAGTCAGCGCAGCTTAGGCAGCTACGACAACCACACGTACAGTGGCTTCAACGTCGCTGTGCAGGTGCACAGCTACGTCGTATTCGCCAACCTGACGGATAGTGCCGTTCGGCAGACGAACTTCAGCTTTGGCCACTTCAACGCCAGAGGCGGTCAGGGCGTCAGCGATGTCGTGGGTGCCGATCGAACCGAACAGCTTGCCTTCGTCGCCAGCGGTGGCAGTGATGGTCACTTCCAGCTCGGCCAGTTGGGCAGCGCGGCTTTCAGCCGAAGCTTTCTTGTCAGCGGCTGCTTTTTCCAGCTCGGCACGACGCTCTTCGAACGCAGCCAGGTTGGCGGCGTTGGCAACGGTGGCCTTGCCGAATGGCAGCAGGAAGTTACGGCCGTAACCAGCCTTAACTTTTACTTTGTCGCCCAGGTTGCCCAGGTTAGCGACTTTTTCCAGCAGGATCAGTTCCATTTGGTAAAACCTCTTAACTTTTAACCTTCACCGTTCGCGGAGTCATTCCCCTTGGGGGACTTGCGACCGCGAAAATCAATCAGGCTGTCGACAATGGCCAAGACCACCAGCAACGGATAAATCAGCTGCATGATCAGCGGCAACGTCACGTACATGCCCACCAGCCAGAAACCGGCCAGTCGCCCCTGTGCCACCAGCCCGTGCATCAACGCGATGCCGGCCAGCACCAGTACCAGGCTGGAAGCCGATGCCAGAATGATGAACTGCGGACCGATAAACGGCGCCACCACCATCACTGCCACCAAGACCGCCATGGTCTGTTTCGGCAACTTCAGCTCGCGAAACTCGCGACCGAAGCCTCCAGGGTTGTACAACGCTGCTTGCCAATAGCGCGCCAGCATCAACGCCAGCACACTGAACAATTGCACCGTCACTGCTGTGGAGGCGACCAGCACAGGGCGGATCAGCTCACCGGAGAGCACGGGCTCCCCTTCGATTTTCGGCATGGCTTCGGCAAACGCCTTGGCCAGCATATCGAAGGTCTGCGCCAGCGCCAGATCAAGCACGAGGCTGAAAGCCACGGCGAACACGGCACTGGCGAGCAACACCCGGCTCCAGGGATGCTCGGCACGCAACATGGCGGCCAAGGCCAGGGCACCCGCAATCACCAGAAAGGTGATGGGATCGCCCATGACCCACACAGCCAGCCCGGCGAGCAAGCCGCCGACGATGACCGATGTAGCATCCCTGAACCCACGCCGCAGCAGCACAAGGCTGCCGGCAGCGGCACTCAACCAGAACAGCAGCGGCAGTACCGCGCTGATGACCACCACCAGGGTGGCCTGCATACGACCGCGCATGATGAAACTTGCTAACGCTCGCATGCTAATCCCTTACTGCTTGTCGACGACCCGGTCTCAGCGGCCGTGGCTGTCGGTGTAGGGCAGCAGGGCCAGGAAGCGGGCGCGCTTGATAGCGGTAGCCAGCTGACGCTGATAACGAGCTTTGGTACCGGTGATACGGCTTGGAACGATCTTGCCGGTTTCGGATACGTAAGCTTTCAGGGTGTTGAGATCTTTGAAGTCGATCTCTTTCACGTCTTCAGCAGTGAAGCGGCAGAATTTACGACGACGGAAGAAACGTGCCATTTAATAGGCTCCTCTAAAGGTCCGTGGATTACTCGTCAGCGTTATCGCTGGAGTCGCTGTCATTGCTGTCGTCGCCTTCGGCGGAGTCAGCATGCTCAGGACGCTCGCGACGCTCACGGCGCTCGCTGCGGTTCTCTTCAGCCTTCAGCATCTCGGACTGGCCGGTAACGGCTTCGTCACGACGGATGACCAGGTTACGGATCACGGCATCGTTGTAGCGGAAGTTGTCTTCCAGCTCGGCCAGGGCCTTGCCGGTGCACTCAACGTTCAGCATCACATAGTGAGCCTTGTGAACATTGTTGATTGCGTAGGCCAGTTGACGACGGCCCCAGTCTTCCAGGCGGTGGATTTTGCCACCATCTTCTTCGATCAGCTTGGTGTAACGCTCAACCATGCCGCCGACTTGTTCGCTCTGGTCCGGGTGAACCAGGAAGATGATTTCGTAATGACGCATGAATGCTCCTTACGGGTTAGTAGTCTGCCAGTGAATCTGGTCAGACAAGGAGTGAATGACACTGTATGTCTTGCACGGAGGGGAGGCACATGAGCGCCTGCCAGCTCGGCAAGGGGCGCAATTGTAGAGAAGGCGTTGCGCACAAGCAAGGCAATTGGCGAATATTTGAACAGCCTGAAACATATTCACATGGCGTCAAGCCCCCTTCGCGGGCACGCCCGCCCCCCACAGGAAAGCTGCGTTGCCAGAGGCAGCAGCGAACCTGTGGGAGCGGGCATGCCCGCGAAGGGGCCGTTACAGGCTTAAGATCAGCGCTTGGCCTGGCGCTGACGCACGGCCTCAAACAGGCACACGCCCGTGGCGACCGACACGTTAAGGCTGCTGACGCTGCCGCTCATCGGCAACTTCACCAGGAAGTCGCAATGTTCACGGGTGAGGCGGCGCATGCCCTTGCCTTCAGCGCCCATGATCATCACCAGCGGCCCGGTCAGGTCTTGCTGGTAGATCTCCTGCTCGGCCTCACCCGCGGTGCCGACCACCCACAGGCCACGTTGCTGCAATTTCTCCAGCGTACGCGCCAGGTTGGTGACAGCCACCAGCGGAATGACCTCGGCAGCGCCGCAGGCCACCTTGCGCACCACCGGGGTCAGGGTGGCCGACTTGTCCTTGGGCACGATCACTGCCGTGGCGCCGGCCGCATCGGCAGTACGCAGGCAGGCGCCAAGGTTGTGCGGGTCGGTCACACCGTCCAGCACCAGGATCAGCGGCGGGGTTTCCGTGCGCTCGAGCAACTCTTCGAGCATCAGTTCGCCCCACACCTGGCTAGGGCTGACCTCGGCGACAACGCCCTGGTGCACACCCTCGACCCAGGCATCCATTTCGCGGCGCTCGGCCTGGCCAACCGCCACGCGGTTTTCCGCGGCCAGGGCCAACAGCGCCTGCAGGCGTGGCTCGCTGCGCCCTTCCGACAGCCAGATCTGCTTGACCCGCTTCGGATGGTGCTGCAGCAATGCCTGCACGGCGTGCACGCCGTAGATCTTTTCCAGCTGACTCATGACTTGCTCTTGCTCTTGCGTGGCGCACCGGACTTCGGTGGGCCTTTACGGTGCTTGGTCGGTTTGCCGGTGGCCTTGCCACCTTTGTCCGACTTACTGCTGGCGTGGCCGCCCGTGCGCGCCTCGCTCATCAGCGCCTTTTTCATCTCGCGGCTCTTGCGCACTTCGGCATTACGCTGCACCGCGTCTTTCGGGAAGTAGGCTTCGGCAGCCTCGCTTTTGCGGCTGCGCGGCTTTGGCGTGGCCTTCGCCTCGCTCAGCGGCGGCTGCTCGGCCTGGTCAGCTGCTGGCGCGGCGCCGCGCTGCTTGCGACCGATAGGTGCCGCCAGGGTCGACTGGGCCACTTCGAAGTCGATCTTGCGCTCGTCCAGGTCTACCCGCATGACCTTCACTTCGATGGTGTCGCCCAGGCGGAAACTGCGCCCGGTGCGCTCGCCGGACAGGCGGTGGTGCACCGGGTCGAAGTGGTAGTAGTCGCCCGGCAGCGCACTGACGTGCACCAGGCCTTCCACGTAGATGTCGGTCAACTCGACGAACAGGCCGAAGCCGGTCACGGCGGTGATCACACCCGGGAAGGTCTCGCCCACGCGGTCTTTCATGAACTCGCACTTGAGCCAGTTGACCACGTCGCGGGTGGCTTCGTCGGCCCGGCGCTCGGTCATCGAGCACTGCTCACCCAGTTGCTCGAGGGTGTTCTCGTCGTACGGGTAGATGCGCGCCTTGGGAATGCTCATGGCACCAGCCCGCTTGACGTGCGGGGTGTCGACCTTGGAGCGGATGATGCTGCGAATGGCGCGGTGCACCAGCAGGTCCGGGTAACGGCGGATCGGCGAGGTGAAGTGGGTGTAAGCCTCGTAGTTGAGGCCGAAGTGGCCATTGTTCTCGGTGCTGTACACGGCCTGGCTCAGCGAGCGCAGCATCACCGTCTGGATCAGGTGGAAGTCCGGGCGCCCGGCGATGCTCGCCAGCAGGGCCTGGTAATCCTTCGGCGACGGGTCCTTGCCTTTGTGCAGGCTGAGGCCCAGTTCGCCAAGGAAGGCGCGCAGTTTTTCCAGGCGCTCCGGCGGCGGGCCGTCGTGCACACGGTACAGGGCTGGCACGCCGTGCTTCTGCAGGAACTCGGCAGTGGCCACGTTGGCAGCCAGCATGCACTCTTCGATCAGCTTGTGGGCATCGTTGCGCACGGTCGGGCGGATTTCCGCGATCTTGCGCTCGTCACCGAAGATGATGCGGGTTTCCTGGGTCTCGAAGTCGATGGCGCCACGGGTGTGACGCGCCTCCACCAGCACCTTGTACAGGTTGTACAGGTTCTTCAGGTCTGGCACGACCGCCTTGTACTCTTCGCGCAGCGCCTTGCCTTCACGGGTGCGCGAGTGCTCGAGCATGCTGCTGACCTTGTTGTAGGTCAGGCGGGCGTGGGAGTGGATAACGCCTTCGTAGAACTGATAGTCGACCATCTGGCCGGCCTTGTTCATGGTCATTTCGCAGACCATGGCCAGGCGATCAACATGCGGGTTCAGCGAGCACAGGCCGTTGGACAGCTCCTCGGGGAGCATCGGCACCACGCGCTCGGGGAAGTACACCGAGTTGCCGCGCTGCTGCGCTTCGACGTCCAGGGCCGAACCCAGGCGTACATAGCTGGACACGTCGGCAATGGCCACATACAGGCGCCAGCCACCGGAGAACAGGCGCAGCTTGCCCAGCGGCTCGCAATACACGGCGTCGTCGAAGTCGCGGGCGTCTTCACCGTCGATGGTGACGAACGGCAGGTGACGCAGGTCGATGCGCTTCTCTTTGTCCTTGTCTTCGACTTCAGAGCGGAACTTGCGCGCTTCCTTGATCACGTCCTTGGGCCACACATGGGGGATATCGTAGCTGCGCAGGGCAACGTCGATTTCCATGCCGGGGGCCATGTAGTTGCCAATGACCTCCACCACGTCGCCTTGCGGCTGGAAGCGCGGGGTAGGCCAATGGGTGATCTTGATCTCGACGAACTGGCCGATCTTGGCGCCACCGTTGCGCCCCGCAGTCACCAGCACTTCTTGCTGGATCTTGGGGTTGTCGGGGGTCACGTAGCCGATGCCGCCTTCTTCGAAGTAGCGGCCGACCACGCTCTCGTGGGCGCGGGAGATGACCTCGACCAGCACGCCTTCGCGACGGCCGCGGCGGTCCACGCCGGACACGCGCGCCAGGCCGCGGTCACCGTCGAACACCAGGCGCATCTGCGACGGGCTGAGGAACAGGTCTTCGCTGCCGTCATCTGGAATAAGGAAACCGAAGCCGTCGCGGTGGCCAGAGACGCGGCCGCAGATCAGGTCCAGCTTGTCTACCGGGGCATAAGTGCCGCGCCGGGTATAGATAAGCTGGCCATCGCGCTCCATGGCACGCAGACGGCGGCGCAAGGCTTCGATCTGGTCTTCTTCATACAGACCAAATTCTTTCGCCAGCTCCTCGCGTGCGGCGGGCTCGCCACGGTCGGCAAGGCGTTGCAGGATCAGCTCACGGCTGGGAATGGGGTTATCGTATTTTTCCGCTTCGCGAGCGGCCTCGGGATCGAGGGATTGCCAATCGGCCATCAGAAGGGGTTCACCTTGGGGTATATAGATAGGAATTCTGGCATAGGCGTATTGAAACCGGAAATGTCGGCCTTGGACAGCCCCCGCTGCAGTGCGTAAACAGCAGGAATAGGCCAGTGGAATCAACAAGTTGAAATTTTTGAATTTTTTTTTGCCAAGGGGGTTTACAGCCCCCCAAGCCGCCCGTATAGTGCGCACCACAACGACGGACTAGCCCGAAGTTGTAATAGAGATTAGCGGCGCTGTAAAGCACCAAATAATCTCGAATGTGTGCCCAGGTGGCGGAATTGGTAGACGCGCTGGTTTCAGGTATCAGTGACCGCAAGGTCGTGGAAGTTCGAGTCTTCTCCTGGGCACCAAGTATTTCAAGTAACAGATGACCAAGGATCTGTTACTACTGTGTGAAAGCGAACGATAGTCGCCTTCTCCAGATGATGTAAAGCTTTGCCCAGGTGGCGGAATTGGTAGACGCGCTGGTTTCAGGTATCAGTGACTTAACGGTCGTGGAAGTTCGAGTCTTCTCCTGGGCACCATACAAAAACCCACTAGCTTGCTAGTGGGTTTTTTCTTGCCTGCGGTTTTTGTACCCTCCCCCACCCCTTGCACCATGGTCTGACGATGAATTTATCGTCACCCGGCCACATGAGAAACGATTTCGTTTACCATTGTTTCCAAATATGTTGCCGTAAGCGAGGAAGTACCCGCATGACGATCCGCCCGCAACCGCTGATGCGTACCTTGGCCGCCGCCGTGCTGAGCCTGGTCATCGGCGCTCCGGCCGCCATGGCTGACGCACCGGTCACCCTGACCATGTACAACGGTCAGCACAAGGAAATCGGCGAAGCCATCGCCAAGGCCTACGAGGCCAAGACCGGTATCCACATCAATATCCGTAAAGGCAGCAGCAACCAGCTGGCCAGCCAGATCATTGAGGAAGGCGATCGCTCGCCGGCCGACATCATCTACACCGAAGAATCGCCACCGCTGAACAACCTGGGCGAGCTGGGCCTGCTGGCGAAGATCGACGACGCCACGCTGAACATGCTGCCCAAGGAATATGTGGCTGCCAACGGCACCTGGATGGGCGTTACCGCGCGCACCCGCGTGGTGGTCTACAACCCGAAGAAGATCGACGAGAAAGACCTGCCGACCACCGTCATGGACTTCGCCAACCCTGACTGGGAAGGGCGCGTAGGCTATGTACCGACCAGCGGTGCGTTCCAGGAGCAGGCCGTTGCCATCCTGAAGATGCACGGGCGTGAAGCCACCGAAGAATGGCTGACCGGCCTGAAGGCCTTCGGCAAGACCTACACCAACAACATGGTCGCGCTGAAGGCCGTGGAAAAAGGCGAAGTGGCTGCCGTACTGGTGAACAACTATTACTGGTACGCCCTGGAGCGTGAGCGCGGCAAGCTCGATTCGAAACTGTACTACCTGGCCGACGGCGACGCCGGCAATCTGGTGACCATCTCGGGCGCCGCGGCCGTGAAGGCCAGCAAGCACCCGAAAGAGGCCCAGGCCCTGCTCAACTGGATGGCCAGCGAAGAGGGCCAGCGCGTGATCACCCAGACCACCGCGGAGTACCCATTGCACAAAGGCATGGTTTCGGACCGCGGCCTGAAACCGTTCGATGAACTGCGCCCGCCGAAGATTTCGCCAGCTGACCTGGGTAATGCCGAAGAAGCCATCGAGCTGGAACGCGAGGTCGGCCTGCTCTGATGACCGCCGCCCTGTCCACCCCGCTGCCGGTACGCTTCGTACCGCGCCGCAAGCGCCCTTCGATCTGGGTCGTGCTGCCTGTGCTGTTTCTGGTGGCGATGAGCTTGCTGCCTTTGGCCTATGTGGCGATCAAAGCCTGGGAAGCCGGCTGGCACGAAGCCCTGTACCTGCTGTGGCGGCCCTTTGTCTGGGGGCTGATGCGCAATACCCTGCTGCTGATGGTCGGTGTAACGCTGACCTGCATGGTGGTCGGCCTGGCGCTGGCCTGGCTGCTGGAGCGCAGCAACCTAGCCGGTCGCCGGCTGTGGGGGGTGGTGCTGTGCCTGCCGTTTGCCGTACCGTCGTTCGTCAGCAGCTTCACCTGGGTATCGCTGAGCTCGGACTTCGAAGGGTTGGGCGGGGCGATCATGGTCATGGCCCTGTCCAAGTACCCGCTGGTGTTCCTGCCGGTGGCCGCGACCCTGCGCAATCTCGACACCTCCCTGGAGGAGTCGGCGCGCACCCTGGGTTGTAGCCGCTGGGGCGTATTCACCAAGGTGACCCTGCCCCTGCTGTGGCCATCGATGCTTGGCGGTGCCCTGCTGATTGCCCTGCACATGCTGGTGGAGTTCGGTGCGCTGTCGATTCTCGGCCTGCAAACCTTCACCACGGCGATTTACCAGCAGTTCGAACTGGAGTTCAGCAACGCCAACGCGGCCATGTTGTCTGCCGTCCTGTTGGCGATGTGCCTGGTGATGCTGTGGCTGGAGCTGCGCGTGCGCGGCAAGGCCCGCCATGTACGCATCGGCCAGGGCGTGGCACGCCGTGCACAACCGGTGCGGCTGCGTGGTTGGGCGGTGCCGGCGCAGCTGTTCTGCCTGGGCCTGGCAGTGCTGGGCAGCGGCATTCCCCTGGCGATGCTCGGCTACTGGCTTGGCGTAGGTTCGTCAGCGGCATTCCCGGTGTCGGCCATTTCCAAGGCGCTGTTCACCTCACTGTCGGTGTCACTTGGCGGTGCCGGCTTCTGCGTGCTGTTGGCGCTGCCGATCAGCTTCCTGGTGGTGCGCTACAAAGGCCGCCTGGCGATCTGGGCCGAGCGCCTGCCGTACCTGCTGCACGCCCTGCCCGGCCTGGTGATCGCCCTGACCCTGGTGTTCTTCGCCTTGCACTATGTGCCGGCGCTGTACCAGACCACGGCGCTGTTGCTGCTGGCCTATGCACTGCTGTTCCTGCCGTTGGCGCAATCGCCGGTGCGCACCGCGCTGAACAAGGCTTCGCCAACGCTGGAAGAAGCTGCGCGTACGCTGGGTGCGAGCAGTTTTGCCGCGTTCTGCCGGGTGACCCTGCCGATTATCTTCCCGGCCATGGCGGCAGCGTTTGCCCTGGTGTTCCTGGATGCCATGAAAGAGCTTACGGCAACGCTGCTGCTCAGCCCGACCGGCATGACCACCCTGGCGACCGAGGTGTGGGCGCATACGGCAAACGTCGAGTTCGCGGCGGCGGCGCCTTATGCGGCATTGCTGATTGTGGTGTCGGGGTTGCCGGTGTATTTGCTGACTACGCGGATGTATCTGAACAAGGCTTGAAAGCTTGCCCAGGCTGCCATGTGGCCTGGGCACAAGCCTGAGTACTTGAGACTTCATCACAAGTTCACTTTAAAACTCCCACCAGCCAGTTGAAAGCAAAGAACAAGGTCGTCGACACTACAAGCCCCATCCAAGACGGCAACAAAACTCTTTTAATAGGCCTTGGAAAATTCTCGAGATCTGAAACATCTGCCACACCTTTTCGAACAAACAACCCTGGAATCATCAGCATATTTGCCGCCAGGCAAGTACGCATTAATTTTCCAACAAGACCAGCCGCTGAAAAGTTTTCCCTGTTACTCTGAATATACTTGCATTTCGCTAAAGCTTTTTCGATAGCCTCTATAGATCGACAAGCTAAGTAAACCATCACACACACGCTGATTGCCATACAAGCGAGCAGGATAGACGCGATTATCGTCAAAGCTACGGCACTCATTCTCGCGCTCTTCCTTCAGGCCCGGCTGACACTATACCCCGGTGCCTGGCACTGCACTAGTAGGTAACTAACCAAGACTATTGTGCGAAATTCCTTACAAATTTAACGATGAAGACAGCTCGCTTCTGCTCACCGCAGGCTCCAGCCGAAAACTACTAATAGCCTACCAATTTCAACCACACCCAAAGACCAATGAGCGATAAAAAAACAGCCACATGAACAAACCACAAGCCAACTAGCATACGCCGCAAACCACCAGGAAACCTCTTTACATCCTGACGATCCAGAAGGCCTTTACGAATACAAATCGCCCTCATCGACAACATGACGGACGCCGAACCGGTACGCATCACTTTACCTAGCAAGCCGGCGGAGCTAAAAATCCTTTTGTCACCCGAAACCATTGAACTATTAGAAAGTAACGATTCTATGTAATTTACATAACGAACTGAAATATAAATCCACACAAATATGACTATAAACATAGCTACCATCAAAGGAAGACCTAACCACCTCGTGTCGAAGCTAGTCATTGCGGCACCTCATATAACAACTCACCAACCATCTCACCGATATCACCTACGGCCGTACCGCCTATAGCACCACCAACAGCAAGGTATCTGCTCCAGCCGTCGCTCACAGCGCCAGCTCCCATGGAAGCATGGGCGAGCAGGCTTTTCAAAAACTCGTAGTTATCCAGAAGAAAGTCATCTACCCCTGCGCCGTTAATCTCAAGCTGATGATGTATTCCCGCCGCCTTCGCCATCAAGAGTGCTTCATGACCTGTGCACATGGGCGTGCTGGGATCACCAACAATCACAAGCTCCCCGCCGACAACCACACCATTGGCGATATGTGCATTCAGCACATCAAACTTGGCCCGCTGATTGGCCGACATGGGCGTGCCAGCCTTCAGCGACTCATACGATTGCGCCTGAGGATTGATAAAGCTGCGTGCCTCGGACATGGTCGCACCTCACGCGTACTTCTTGTTGTTGATGCGGTCCCAACCCCCAGTGACATTACCGCCGGCGCTGCCATCGAGACGTTTCTGCCGGGTGTAGGTTGTCTTGATGCGGCCGTAGTTCAATTGAATCACTTCTATCGGCACCCCGGCGCTGGCGCTCTGGGCGTAATCGGCGATGATCACTTCTTCGAGAACGACTTCGTAGTACTTGAGCTTTTCGGTACCGGCACGGCACACCACTAGCTTCACTTCCTTCAGGTGCTGGCCGGCACAGCTGGCCTCGAGCAGCTTGCAGCTGGCTCTGTCCAGATACTTGGTGAAGGTGAAATTGCTGAGTACGCAGATTTACTCGAACAAAGCTTGAAATCAAGTCCAGGCTGTTGGTCAGCCTGGACCACCATCAGACTTCACGCTATCTGATTCCCATAGCAACTAATTTGGATTTACTGCAAACTCAGGTACGTCCATGCTCGGAATGCGACCATCATCGAAAAACAGATAATGAGGATTAACACCCCACCTACAATGATCCGCTTCATCCCCACGGGGAAACGCTCGACCTCGCTCAAATCGACTAGCCCCCTGCGGGCATAGGGGCCCGGGAACATCAGTACGCCTCCAATGACGCACGTCCGTAAAACCTTCCCAATCAAGCCCGCCCCGGAAAAAGTAATTTTCATATTTCCAATGTACTTGGAGTTAATCAATAACGCTTCAATCCCATCAGTATGCTTGTGAGCCACGTATATCAGTACCAACATAGCCAGGCAACCCGGCCCTAAGATGGACATCCATACCAGCGCTGGCTCAATACTCATTCCGCCACCCTCCGATACAAATACTCACCAATAACTTCACCTCCTTCTGCTCCAATATTCCCACAAACGACACTACCCATCGCCCCTCCCAAGACTGCGCAGGCAAGCGCACCAGGCCCCGTGGTAACTCCCAACACAAAAGTACAGCCAGCAGTAGCAAGGAAACTCCCCACAGAGCCTCCTATGCTCCCTCCACCCAACCCCAATGCCAAAGGGCTATGGGCTATGGGCTATTGCCAATACAGCAGCCAAGTAAAAAATAGTACGATCAGTGTAATTAGTAGAATCTGAGCAACCCATAAACGCACTAACAATTTCTTCAGATCGACTGGAGTCTTGCGGACGTCTTCGCCATCTAACATTCCTTTACGAACGCTAAAGGATCTCATTGTTAACATTGCTGAAATTGAGCCGAGGCGCATGACCCTTCCAAACAGGCCAGAGCTGCCGTACATCTCCCTATTAACGACCACCATGCGACTATTCGACAAGTATGATTCGATACGACCCAAGCATCGATGCGCAACAAAGGCCAGTACAGCGAACATCAAGAAGGGTGAAATAATCAAAAAAACACCGAGCACAGCCACCTGCTGGCTATTCATCGTACGGCCTCATAAAAAATCTCACCCAAAGTCTCGCCTCCCATTTTTCCTAGCGCCCCACCAGCCATACCACCAGCGGCCCCCCCCAGCACTGCGCACGCGATAGTTGCCGTTCCTCCCGTGGGAATACCGACCGCAACACAGACCATTGGGCCCAATGCTGCCCCAACATATCCAATCGCACCTCCAATCCCCCAGCTAGCGGCCAATGAACTTCGCTCGATATACTTAACTCTTCGACAATCATCCTCTCGACCGAGCATGCAAGCTTGACGAATCGATAACTCCGTTGACGCCAAATCCAGCGCCATGCCCACATACGTCCCCTTTTTAATCCAACTAGCGGCCCTCGCCACACCCGCTATCTTTTCTGAGTAACCGCTAATTTCGCCAGTATGCAAAAAACTTTTTGTAGATATACCAAGCGCCCTCTTGATCTTGCCCCTGCTTCGCAACCCTGACCCATATGCGGCCATGCCATCCAATTGCGCCTCCAACTTCAGAAACAAAGCTGTGCGCATCGCATAAAAATCATTACGCTCTTTCAACGTACCGTGATTCAAATACTCTCTATGAAGCTGCTCAATCTCTTCAAGCGTTTTCTTGATAGCTTCGACGTGCTTACTCCAGGCGTCACTGGCTACGCCTGCGCCTATGGAAGCACGGACCAGCAAACTCTGCAGCAACTCATAGTTCTCCAGTAGGAATCCATCAATTCCCCCTCCGCCCAACTCAATGTCCAGGTGTATTCCAGCCGCCTTCCCCATGAGGAAAGCTTCATGACTGGTGCAGGTCGGAGTGCTTGGGTCACCCAAGATTACAAGCTCGCCAGGGAACACCACACCATTGGCGATATGTGCATTCAGCACATCAAACTTGGCCCGCTGATTGGCCGACATGGGCGTGTCAGCCTTCAGCGACTCATACGATTGCGCCTGAGGATTGATAAAGCTGCGTGCCTCGGACATGGTCGCACCTCACGCATACTTCTTGTTGGCGATGCGGTCCCAGCCGCCGGTCACGTTGCCGCCCGCGCTGCCGTCGCGGCGTTTCTGCCGCGTATAGGTGGTCTTGATGCGGCCGTAGTTCAATTGAATCACTTCTATCGGCACCCCGGCGCTGGCGCTCTGGGCGTAATCGGCGATGATCACTTCTTCGAGAACGACTTCGTAGTACTTGAGCTTTTCGGTACCGGCACGGCACACCACTAGCTTCACTTCCTTCAGGTGCTGCCCGGCACAGCTAGCCTCCAGCAGCTTGCAGCTAGCACTGTCCAGGTATTTGGTGAAGGTAAAGTTGGTGAGTGTGGTGCGGCCTGATGATGCGCCACCCGCTGAGCTTGCGGTGGCAGAGGTGCTCTGATTGGCACCGAACTTGTAGCCGATGATTTCGATCCAGTTGGCGTACTGCTCGTCCAGTGCTTCGCCAGTGATTTCCGCGATTTGAATATAGGCATCGAAAGCCATGCTTACCTCTCCTTGGTAAAAATTGGGCTGATAACGACGATGTTCCGACATCGCCGTACTGAGGTTGTTCCTGAAGAAAGCGGCGAAGTTTGCCGAGCGCCTTCAGGCAAGATCGACACTAGCTCCCTGCGTCTAGCGCTGCAACAGCAAACATTCTAACGAGACCTATTTGGGAAATACCCTACAATTTTGAGGAAGATGCAGACTTGATCACGTAAATGAATGTTTCACCTTCATATTCAGCGCTGTCTACAAATTCGCCAACATCCGACGCACGATCAGGCCATGTACCTGGCCAACCGGCAGCATGTACAGCCGGCCAAAGGCATTGAAACACCGCACCGACGTGGTCACTTTCAAGCGCTGCCCATTCACATCCATGCAGACCATCACCGCCAAGTGCGTATCGCGCGACGTCAGCACCAGTTGCTGGTCGCTGATGGCCTCGACAGTGAAGAAGTCCAGATGCTCGCCGTCGGCTGGCACATGCCCAGGATTCTGGGGAGTGAAGCCATGGATATCGGCGACATTGAATCGACGCGAGATGAAGTCACGAATGCGGAAGGCCTTGGCCAGCCAGGCGGGAACATCCGAGGTCATGGCGCAGTAGGCTTGCAGGGCGGTCATCGGGGCAGTGAGCTGTATGCTGGCACTGTGGAGAAAATCGAGGTCTGCCTGGGCGGCGACCAATTGGGCGGACATGAGCAACTCCCTTTGTCATGTGTCGCTGACAGCATAGCAACATGACTTGCTGTAGGAGCGGCCTTGTGTCGCGAAAGGGCCGCGAAGCGGCCCCAGCAATAGATGTGTTTACGCGAATATCCTGGGACCGCTTTGCGGTCCTTTCGCGACGCAAGGCCGCTCCCACAAGAAGAGACTGCGCAGGATTCAGGCCCGGAACTGGCCCAGGCTGGCGCGTAGCTGAGCCGCCAAGTCATCCAGCACCTTGCTGCTGGCCGTGGTCTGCATCACCACCTCAGCCGAGCGTTCGGCCTGGGCATGGATGTTCTCCACCCGCCCCCGCACCGCCTGTGCGCCATGGGCCTGTTGTTCGGCAGCGCGAGTCGCCAAACCAATGGCCGCGTGAACTTGCTCCACCGCAGCCTGCACCGACTGCTGGCGACGTTCGTTGTCGCGCAGCACCAACAGGCCTTCACTGGCCTTGAGCCCGGCCTGGCTGATAGTAGCCACGGCCTCCTTGGCGCCCTTCTGTAACGCGGCGATGTGCGACTGTATATCGCCAGTGGAGCTTTGTGTCTTGCTCGCCAGCGCCCGCACCTCATCGGCCACCACGGCAAACCCGCGCCCGGTCTCGCCTGCCCGGGCCGCCTCGATGGCGGCGTTCAAGGCCAGCAGGTTGGTCTGCTCGGCGATGCCGTGAATAACCGTCAGCACCACTTCGATCTGCTCACTCTGCTTGGCCAGGCGCTCGATCACCTGGGAGCCCGTCTCCACTTGGCCGGCCAGGTTCTCGATCAAGCTCGCCAGCTGGGTCGAGCTGCGGCTGTTCTCGTCGGTGGCCTGGCGAATATCCACCACCTGCTGCAGAGCCGCCTGCATCGCATGGCTTTCGGCCTGGGCTTCGTCAGCCATGCTCGACAGGTCGCGCAGGCTGGCTGCCACTTCATCACGCTGCAGCGCGGCAGCAGCATCGGCGCCGGCATTGCGCTGGGCCATCGCGCCTATTTCTACGCCGGTACGCTGCGCCACTTCGCCCGCCTCCCGCACGATTGGCTGCAGCTTGTCGACAAAACGGTTCACCGCCGAGGCCATGTCGCCAATTTCATCGCGGCTGTCGAGCGACACGCGCTTGGTCAGGTCGCCCTCGCCGGCCGCAAGGTCATTCAGGGCAGTTATCAACAGGCGCAACTTGCTCAGCACCCGGCGCCCCAGCACCACGGCCACGACCAGCAATACACCTAGCCCCACCACCGCCAAGCCCAGACCGATGCGCCAACGCAGCTCGGCAGCGGCATCGCGTACGGTCTGCGCGGTATTGGCCTGCATTGCCGCTGCACTGCCCTGTGCTTTCTCCAGACGTTCGCGCAGGGTGTTGCCGCTGTCGGCGGCAGCACCGTTCAGGCTGTCGCCAACCAACTGCTCACCACTGGCAATCAGCGCCGAAAAGCGCTGGTCAAGGGCCTTGAGTTCCTGGTCGATGCCTGCGGTGGAAACCCCCATGACCACTTTGCCGATTTCCGCACCATTGGGGTTGATCGGCGCTTCCACGAAGTACACCGCCGGGTCGCGCCGGGCGGCGTCGATCACCTTGTCCAGCGCGCGCTCGCCTTGGCCTTTCTCCATCAACGCCTGGTTGATCGGGTTTTGCCGGTTCAGGTAGCGGGTCAGGTGCTGCCCCTGGGCGTCGTCGTAGATCACGAACAGCACATTGGGATTGCGCTGGGCGCGGCGGGCGAAGTCGGAGAGTACCGGCACGTCGTTATCCCAGATCGCCCGCGGGGCGACCGAGGCCAGTAACTCGGCCATGTCGCTGGCCGAATCCTTGAGGTTCTTCTCCAGGGTGCTGCGCAGTTGCTGCTGCTCGCTTTGCAGGCGCGTCGCCAACCCCGCGCTGAGGCGCTGGCGAGTGCTGCTGGACAGGCCGTCGAGGCCCGAACGTACATCCTGCCCGGCTTGCTCCAGCTCGCTGGCGAGTTGGCGGCTGTCATTACCCAGGCGCTCGCCAAGGTCGGCCTCAAGGGCAGTCACCGTGCTGCGGGTGAGGGCAACGGCAACCAGTACCTGCACCAAAAGCGCGATACCAAGGGCAACAAACACAGGCCGCAGAAGGCGGCTTCGTAACAGTGAGAGGATGGCAGACACGTTGTAACCCTCGTGTTTTCTGGCGCCACTATTTTGATGGCATCGTCAGATGTTTCTTACAGCAAGGGTTGTGCCGGGGGGAGCAGGGATATGCGCCAAGGTTGAGCAACGGGGTTGCCTGGGCTGGTCCTATCGCCGGCAAGCCAGCTTCCATAGAAAGCCCACAGCGCTCAAGGCAGGCATACGCCACAAACAAAAACGCCGCAGCCCCTTTCAGGACCACGGCGTCAGATCAGCCTAAAGGGCAGATCAGGCGAACGGATGGCGCAGGACGATGGTCTCGTTGCGGTCCGGGCCGGTCGAAATGATGTCGATCGGGGCGCCGACCAACTCTTCGATGCGCTTGATGTAGTTACGTGCAGCCTGCGGCAGCTCTTCCAGGGTTTTGACGCCCAGGGTCGACTCGCTCCAGCCTGGCATCGCTTCGTACACCGGCTCCAGGCCGATGTAGCTGTCGGCATCGGAAGGTGCATCGATGACGGCACCGTTCTCGTTCTTGTAGCCAACGCAGATGTTGATGGTTTCCAGGCCGTCGAGCACGTCCAGCTTGGTCAGGCAGATGCCCGAGATGCTGTTGACGTCGATGGCGCGACGCAGGATCACGGCGTCGAACCAGCCGCAACGGCGAGCACGGCCGGTGGTGGAGCCGAATTCGTGGCCACGCTTGGCCAGGGTTGCGCCGGTTTCGTCGAACAGCTCGGTCGGGAACGGACCGGAACCCACGCGCGTGGTGTAGGCCTTGGTGATGCCCAGGATGTAGTCCAGGTACATCGGGCCCACGCCGGAACCGGTGGAGATACCACCAGCCGTGGTATTGGAGCTGGTGACGTACGGGTAGGTACCGTGGTCGATGTCCAGCAGCGAACCCTGGGCGCCCTCGAACATGATGTCCTTGCCGGCGCGGCGCAGGTTGTGCAGCTCGGCAGTGACGTCGAGCATCATCGGCTTGAGCTGTTCGGCGTAGGCCATGCACTCGTCCAGGGTCTGCTGGAAGTCGATGGCCGGCTCTTTGTAGTAGTTCACCAGCTGGAAGTTGTGGTAATCCAGCAGCTCACCGAGCTTGGCAGCGAAACGCTCGCGGTGGAACAGGTCACCCACGCGCAGGCCGCGGCGGGCGACCTTGTCTTCATAGGCTGGGCCGATGCCGCGGCCAGTGGTGCCGATCTTGGCTTCGCCACGGGCTTTTTCACGGGCCTGGTCCAGGGCCACGTGGTACGACAGGATCAGCGGCGCTGCCGGGGAGATGCGCAGGCGCTCGCGCACCGGTACGCCCTTCTCTTCCAGCTTGGTGATTTCACGCATCAGCGCATCCGGGGCAACGACCACGCCGTTGCCGATCAGGCACTGTACGCCTTCACGCAGGATGCCGGACGGAATCAGGTGCAGAACGGTTTTTTCACCGTTGATCACCAGGGTGTGGCCCGCATTGTGGCCACCCTGGTAGCGCACTACGGCGGCAGCATGTTCGGTCAGCAGATCGACGATCTTGCCTTTGCCCTCATCACCCCACTGGGTGCCCAGGACGACGACATTCTTACCCATTACATTGGTCCTCATTCACGCAAACTTGGTTGCCGGCCTGTTGCCGACGCAGAAACTCACTGGGCCAGCGGCAGAACCTGCCAGCGCCCATCTTGCTGAATCAATTGCCGATCACAATCCGCCTCGAGAGCAGCACTCAACGGCTGGCCAGGCAGAGCCTGGACCACACGCTGGCCCTCGCTGCGCAACTGGCAGACTTGCTGCCAGAGGGCCGCATCGCCACTGTCGGGCATCCAGATGCCGCCAGTTGGCAATACGACCTCCGCTCGCCCCAGTGTGACCAGGGTCTTCAAATCCGTGGAGAAACCTGTGGCTGGGCGTGCCCGGCCAAAATCGGCGCCGATGTCGTCATAGCGCCCGCCCTGGGCAATGGACTGCCCCTCGCCCGGCACGAACACGGCGAACACCACACCGGTGTGGTAGTGGTAACCGCGCAGCTCACCGAGGTCGAAGTACAGCGGCAGTTCCGGGTAGCGCGACGCCAGCCGGTCCGCGATCGCCAGCAGGTCGTCCAGCGCGGCCAGCACGCTGGCCGGGGCGCGCCCCAGGCGCACGCGCGCTTCGTTAAGCACTTCACGGCCGCCGCACAGCTCGACCAGCGCACGCAACATGTTGCCCAGGTCCTTGGGCAGGTCGGCAGTCAAGGCTTGCACCTCATCGACCGACTTGCGTTGCAGCGCGTCGAACAACTGCTGCTCCACTGCCCCGGACAGGCCGGCCGCCCGGGCCAGGCCGCGGTAGATGCCGACGTGGCCAAGGTCCATGTGTACGTCCGGCACGTCAGCCAGTTGCAGCGTGGCAAGCATCAGGCTGATGACTTCGACGTCGCTGGTAGGGCTGGCATCGCCATACAACTCGGCACCCAGCTGGATCGGGCTGCGCGAGGTGGACAGTGCGCGCGGTTGGGCGTGCAGCACGCTACCGGCATAGCACAACCGGCTTGGGCCTTCACGGCGCAAGGTGTGCGCGTCGATACGGGCCACCTGCGGGGTGAAGTCGGCGCGGAAGCCCATCAGGCGGCCGGACTGCGGGTCCACCACCTTGAAGGTGCGCTGGTCCAGGTCCTGGCCGGCGCCGGTCAGCAGCGACTCCAGGTACTCGATATGCGGGGTGACGACCAGTTGGTAGCCCCAACCCTGGAACAGGTCCAACACCTGGCGGCGCGCGATCTCGATACGCGCAGCCTCAGGTGGCAGTACTTCCTCGATGCCATCTGGCAGCAGCCAGCGGTCTACCGTTGCCATTACGCCATTTCCCCTCTGGTCCGGGCGGCTTGCCAGCAGGCGAGCCGTCAGTAAAGCCGGTATCGCGCACAGCAGCGGGCAGCACTGATCCCAGCGCAGCCACCGTACCCGATACCCTCGAATTGCCTTGCGAGCTGAGCAAACCGTCAACCGGCGCTGTGCCAATCAACCTTGCAGACGCAAAAAAGCCGGGAAATTTCCCGGCTGCCTCATGATACACCCCTTTTCATTCAGGATGCACCCCGCCTGGTGTTTTAGCTGCCAGGCGGAGCGCTGCCGCATGAAAATCAGGGCCTGAGTATTACGGCTTGCTCTTGTCCAGGAAGCGGAAGAACTCGTTCTTCGGATCCAGGACCAGCACGTCGCTCTTGCTCGAGAAGCTTTCGCGGTACGCCTGCAGGCTACGGTAGAACGCATAGAAGTCCGCGTCCTGGGTGTAGGCCTTGGCATAGATGGCGGCCGCCTGGGCGTCGCCGTCACCGCGGGTTTCTTCCGCTTCGCGGTACGCTTCGGCCAGCAGCACACGGCGCTGGCGGTCGGCGTCGGCACGAATACCTTCGGCCAGCTCGTTACCCTTGGCGCGGTGCTCGCGGGCTTCACGCTCACGCTCGGTACTCATGCGGTCGAACACGCTGCGGTTGACTTCCTTCGGCAGGTCGATGGCCTTGACACGCACATCGATCACCTCGATGCCCAGCTCCTTGTTGGCCATGCGGTTCAGCGATGCGGTGATGTCAGCCATCAGCGCGTCGCGTTCACCGGAAACCACCTCGTGCAGGGTACGTTTACCGAACTGGTCACGCAGGCCACTTTCCAGGCGACGCGAAAGCCGCTCGTCGGCGATCTGCTTCATGCCCGACGTGGCGGTATAGAAGCGCTCGGCGTCCTTGACGCGCCACTTGGCGTAGGCGTCGACCATCACCGCTTTCTTCTCCAGGGTCAGGAACCGCTGGGTCGGGGCGTCGAGGGTCATGAGGCGGGCGTCGAACTTGCGTACCTGGTTCACGTACGGGATCTTCACGTGCAGGCCTGGCTGAACATCAGCCTGGACCACCTTACCGAAGCGCAGCAGCACTGCACGCTCGGTCTGGGACACGATGTAGAAGCTGTTCCAGGCCACGATGGCCAGGACCACGGCGGCGATCAGGGCGATCAGCGATCTGTTGCTCATCAGCGGCTCTCCCTAGTGCGCAGCGGCTGCTGTTGCTGTTGCATGTCCTGCGCCGCACGCGCGGCCGCATCGTTGGCCGATGGCGATACGATGGTGGTTGGCGCGGACGCGTTGCGGCTGCCTTCGACCATTTTGTCCAGCGGCAGGTAGAGCAGGTTGTTCTGCCCATCCTTGGTTGCCACCATGACCTTGCTCGAATTGCTGTAGACCTCTTGCATGGTCTCCAGGTACAGACGCTGGCGTGTCACGTCAGGTGCCTTGCGGTACTCGCCGAGCAACTTGCTGAAGCGATCGGCCTCACCCTTGGCGCGGGCGATGACTTCGTCGCGGTAGCCGTTGGCGTCTTCGATGATGCGCTGCGCCTGACCACGGGCTTCCGGCACCACGCCATTGGCATAGGACTCGGCCTGGTTGCGGGCGCGCTGCTCGTCTTCGCGGGCACGGATCACGTCATCGAAGGCTTCCTGCACTTCACGCGGGGCTGCCGCGCTCTGTACGTTGACCTGGGTAACGGTGATACCCGTGCGGTAGTTGTCGAGGAAGCGCTGCAGGCGCTCGCGGATATCCACGGCCATCTGCTCACGGCCTTCGGTCAGTACCTGGTCCATCGAGGTGGAACCCACCACGTGGCGCAAGGCACTGTCGGTGGCGTGCTGCAAGCTCACCTCAGGCTGGTCGACGTTGAGCACGAAGTCCTGCAGGTTGCTGATCTTGTACTGCACGGTCAGCGGCACCTCGACGATGTTCTCGTCTTCGGTCAGCATCTGGCCCTGCTTGGTGTAGGCACGCTCACGCGTGACGTTCTCCATGTACTTGCGATCGATTGGCGGGAAGTAGATGTTCAGGCCGGGACCGACCGTTTCATAGTACTTGCCGAAGCGCAGCACCACGGCCTGCTCCTGCTCGTCGACCACATACACGGCGTTGTACAGCCAGATGGCAGCCAGCACCGCCAGGCCGATGCCCAGCAGACCGAAGCCACCGCCCTTGCCGATGTTGCGGTCACCGCCGCCACGTTTCTTCTTGCCGCCGAACATGCCATTGAGGCTGTCCTGCAGTTTGCGGAAGGCCTCGTCCAGATCCGGCGGACCTTTCTTGTCACCACCGCCGCCACCGCCACCACGGCGGCCGCCCCAGGGATCCTGATTGTTCGAGTTGCCACCCGGCTCGTTCCAAGCCATAGCGCTCTCCATCTGATAAAGCAAAGACGCGCCCACGGCGCGCCGTCCAATGCTACAGAATGCCTGTCACTGCTGCCCGGCGACCTCGACGGGCATTTATTGCAAAGTGTGTTGCTCGACAAACACTTGCGGCTCCATGCCTTCGCGGCTGACCAGGCGATTCAGTTCGACCATGGGCAGTCGCACGCTCAGCAGGCTGCGCCCTTCTTCATCATGCTCTTCACTCTGCACCGCACCCAAGGCAAAGAATTGCGCGCGCAAGCGGGCAAAACGCTGCTCCAGGCAAAGGGTACCGACAAACAGATCTTCCCCCAGCAACTCGGCAATCGCCTGGCCGACCAGCTCCAGGCCACGCCCATCGCGTGCCGATACCCAGACCCGTTCCGGCTTGCCATCGGCATTGCGCTGGATCTGCGGCTCGACATCTTCGAGCAGGTCGAGTTTGTTATACACCTCGAGGATCGGCAAGCCTTCGGCGCCAATCTCGCCCAAAACCGCCAGCACTTGCTCGATCTGTTCCATGCGCTCGGGCTCATGGGCATCGATCACATGCAGCAACAGGTCGGAGTTGCTCGACTCTTCGAGCGTAGCGCGAAATGCCTCGACCAGCTTGTGCGGCAAATGGCGAATGAAGCCCACGGTGTCGGCCAGCACGATCGGGCCAAGGTCGTTGAGCTCGAGCCGGCGCAAGGTCGGGTCGAGGGTAGCGAACAGCTGGTCCGCGGCGTACACCTCGGATTCGGTCAGGGCGTTGAACAGCGTGGACTTGCCGGCGTTGGTGTAACCCACCAGCGACACCGAAGGGATGTCTGCACGCTTGCGCCCGCGCCGTGCCTGCTCGCGCTGGCTACGGACCTTTTCCAGGCGCGACTTGATTTGGCGGATGCGCACGCGCAACAGGCGCCGGTCGGTTTCCAGCTGGGTTTCACCCGGGCCGCGCAGGCCGATACCCCCTTTTTGCCGCTCCAGGTGAGTCCAGCCACGCACCAACCGCGTGCTCATGTGCTCCAGCTGGGCCAGTTCGACCTGCAGCTTGCCTTCATGGGTACGCGCCCGTTGGGCGAAGATATCGAGGATCAGCCCGGTGCGGTCGAGCACACGACACTCGAACACACGTTCAAGGTTGCGCTCCTGGCTGGGCGTGAGGGTGTGATTGAAAATCACCAGGTCTACCTGTTCGGCATGGACCAGGTCGTGCAGCTCTTCGACCTTGCCACTGCCAATCAGGTATTTGGCGGAAGGCTGATGCCTTGTCACCGTGACCAGCGAAATGATGTCGGCACCGGCCGACAATGCCAGTTCCTGAAACTCCTGCGGGTCTTCGCGCGCCTCAGGGTTCTGACCTTCCAAGTGAACGAGCAACGCCCGCTCACCACCACCGTGGCGCTCAAAGAACAATGCAGGCTCCTATCAGGCGTTGCCTGGCTCGCTGTCACCGTGCTCGGAATCGGACGGGCTTGGCAGGCGAACCGGACGGGCTGGCACCACGGTCGAAATGGCGTGCTTGTAGACCATCTGGCTCACGGTGTTCTTCAGCAGTACCACGAACTGGTCGAACGACTCGATCGAACCCTGCAGTTTGATGCCGTTGACCAGGTAAATGGAAACCGGGACCTTCTCTTTTCTCAAAGTGTTCAGGTAAGGGTCTTGTAGCGAATGCCCTTTTGACATATGCCGCACTCCTGTAAGGATAAATAATAGAAAATCAATGAAATCGATAAATTAGGCCGCCCCTTCGCAAGAATAGACGGCAATCAGCAGGGACTCAGCTCAATATGGAGATGGGCCCCAGGTATTTCAAGGTGCGGGACAGATTGTCGCAGGCCAGGCTGTCTAGCCAGTGTACGTCAGGCCAGCCACGCAACCAGGTGAACTGCCGTTTGGCCAGCTGCCGGGTCGCGATGATACCGCGTTCACGCATTTCACTCTCTGACAGCTTGCCGTCCAGGTAATCCCAGACTTGCCGATACCCCACTGCCCGTATAGACGGTAACCCGGCGTGCAAGTCACTTCTGGCTCGCAGTGATCGGACCTCGTCGATAAAGCCCTGTTCCAGCATCTGCGAAAATCGTAACGCAATTCGCTGATGCAAAATGTGACGATCTGTAGGAGCAATCGCCAAGCTGGCGACAGTATAGGGCAAATGCCCGCCTGCGCCTGCGTCTGCGCCGCGACTTTCAGCGAATTGACGTTGCCGGTGGGCCGTCATGCTCTCACCGCTCACCCGGTAGACCTCCAGGGCGCGGATCAACCGCTGCGGGTCGTTGGGGTGAATGCGCGCCGCCGACACCGGGTCGACCTCGGCCAGTTGGCGGTGCAACTCGCCCAGCCCCAAGGCCGCCGCCTGGGCTTCAAGCTCGGCACGCACGCCCGCATCGGCCGCTGGCATGTCGGCAAGGCCGTCGACCAACGCCTTGTAATACAGCATGGTACCGCCGACCAGCAGCGGGATTTTACCGCGCCCGCTGATCTCGGCCATGGCCTGCAGGGCGTCGGCGCGAAACTGCGCGGCCGAGTAGCTTTCGGCCGGGTCGCGGATGTCGATCAAGCGATGCGGGTGGGCGGCAAGGACCGCTTTCGACGGTTTGGCCGAGCCGATGTCCATGCCGCGGTAGATCAGCGCCGAATCAACGCTGATCAGCTCGCACGGCAGCACTTTGGTCAGTTCGATGGCCAGGTCGGTCTTGCCGGCGGCCGTCGGACCCATGAGGAATATCGCTGGGGGCTTGCCGCTCATTTCATCGACCGCGCAGGAAAAGTTTGTCCAGGTCGTCCAGGCCCATCTGGGTCCAGGTGGGACGGCCGTGGTTGCACTGGCCGCTGCGCTCGGTGTTTTCCATATCGCGCAGCAGGGCGTTCATCTCGGGAATGGCCAGGCGCCGGTTGGCGCGTACCGCGCCGTGGCAGGCCATGGTGCCGAGCAGCTCGTTGAGGTGGGCCTGAATACGGTCGCTGGTGCCGTATTCCATCAGGTCGGCCAGCACATCCTGCACCAGGCGGTTGGCCTCGGCCTGCTTGAGCAAGGCCGGGATCTGGCGGATGGCCAGGGTTTCCGGGCCCAGGCGCTGCAGTTCGAAGCCCAGGCGCTGGAACCACTGCGCGTGCTCCTCGGCGCAGTCGGCTTCGCGCTGGCTCAGGGCCAGGGTTTCCGGCACCAGCAGCGGCTGGCCGCTGAGGCCCTCGCTGGCCATTGCTACCTTCAGGCGCTCGTACATGATGCGCTCGTGGGCGGCGTGCATGTCGACCAGCACCAGGCCGACAGCGTTCTCGGCCAGGATGTAGATACCCTTCAGCTGCGCCAGCGCGTAACCCAGCGGCGGAATGTCGCCCTGGCTTTCCGGCAGGGTGGCTGCCGGGGCGGCGCCATTGTCCAGCGGCTTGTAAAACTCGCGGTACACCGCCTGCGCCTCGGCCGCTGGCAGCGGTGGCGAGGGCCGCGGGGTGTACTGGTACTGGTAACCGGCACCACTGCCGGCATTGCTGGCGGTGTGTTGCGGCGCACGTGGCTGCTCGAGCACAGGCGAAGCCAGGCGCATTTCCCCCTGCGGGCCGAACTCACCGGCCTGCTGGCCAGTGGCGCGAACCGCTTCAGGCACCGCAGCCGGGGCGGCCAGCTGGTCTTCCGGGCGCACATCGGCCAGGGCCCGGTGCAGGGTGCCGTACAAGAAGTCGTGCACCGAACGCCCTTCGCGGAAGCGCACTTCATGCTTGGTCGGGTGCACGTTGACATCGACGCCATTGGGTTCCAGTTCAAGGAACAGCACAAAGGTCGGGTGCCGGCCGTTGAACAGCACGTCACGGTAGGCCTGGCGCACGGCGTGGGCCACCAGCTTGTCGCGCACCGCACGACCGTTGACGAAGAAGTACTGCAGGTCGGCCTGGCTGCGCGAGAAGGTCGGCAACCCAACCCAGCCCCACAGGCGCAGGCCGTTGCGCTCGACGTCGATCGGCAGCGCCTGCTCCATGAAGCCAGGGCCGCAGATAGCACCCACCCGCCGCGCACGCGCCACTTCATCATAGGCCTCGTGCAGGCTGAGGATGCTCTTGCCGTTGTGGCGCAAGTGGAAGCCGACGTCGAAACGCGCCAACGCCAGGCGCCGGATGACCTCCTGCAGGTGATCGAACTCTGTTTTCTCGGCCTTGAGGAACTTGCGCCGCGCCGGGGTATTGAAGAACAGGTCACGCACTTCGACCGAAGTACCCACCGGGTGGGCCGCCGGCTGCACCCGCGGGAGCATGTCGCGGCCTTCGGTTTCAACCTGCCAGGCTTCTGTGGCACTGGCGGTACGCGAGGTCAGGGTCAGGCGCGCCACCGAACTGATCGAGGCCAGGGCTTCGCCACGGAACCCCAGGCTCAATACACCTTCAAGGTCTTCCAGCTCACGGATTTTGCTGGTGGCATGACGGGCCAGCGCCAGCGGCAGGTCGTCGGCAGAAATGCCGCTGCCATCATCCCGCACCTTCAGTAGCTTGACGCCGCCCTGCTCCACTTCCACATCGATGCGCCGGGCACCGGAGTCCAGGCTGTTTTCCAGCAGTTCCTTGGCTACCGAGGCCGGCCGCTCGACCACCTCGCCAGCGGCGATCTGGTTGGCCAGCCGCGGGCTGAGCAGCTGGATTCGCGAACCACCACTCATTGCGAAGCCAATGTGGTGGCAGGGATATCCAGACGCTGGCCGACCTTCAGCTCATCGGACTTCAGGCTGTTGGTGTTGCGCAAGCTGGCCACACTGACCTGGTAGCGCACCGCCAGCATTGCCAGGGTCTCGCCTGGGCGCACCGTGTGCTCACGTGGGCCGGCGGCAATCTTGCCGGTGTCACGCAGCCAGGCGATATAGGTGCCAGGCGGCGGGTTCTGCTGGAAGAACTGGCGCACCCCGGTATGAATCGACCGCGCAAGCGCTTGCTGATGGCTGCGACTGGCCAGCTTGGCCGCCTCGCTGGCGTTGGAGATAAACCCGGTCTCGACCAGGATCGACGGAATGTCGGGCGACTTCAGCACCATGAAGCCAGCCTGCTCCACACGCTGCTTGTGCAGCGAGGTGATGCGGCCCATGTTGCCCAGCACTTTCTGCCCGACATTCAGGCTGGAGCTGAGCGTGGCCGTCATCGACAGGTCGAGCAGCACACCCGCGAGCATGCGGTCCTTGTCGTCGAGGCTGACGTTGCCGGCGCCCCCGATCAGGTCGGAACGGTTTTCCGTGTCTGCCAGCCAGCGTGCGGTTTCGGAAGTAGCGCCACGGTCGGACAGGGCAAACACCGATGCGCCGAACGCAGCCTTGGACGGCGCGGCGTCGGCGTGGATCGAAACGAACAGGTCGGCGCCCTTCTTGCGGGCGATTTCGGTGCGTTTGCGCAGCGGAATGAAATAGTCACCGGTGCGTGTCAGCTCGGCGCGGAAGCCCTTTTCCGTGTTGATCTGGCGCTGCAGCTCCTGGGCGATCTGCAGCACGATGTCTTTTTCATGCTGGCCGCGCGAGCCGGAAGCACCCGGGTCCTCGCCGCCATGACCGGCGTCGATGGCAATGACGATGTCGCGCTTGCCGCTAGGTACCGGCGGCAGCTTGATGGCTGGCTGGGTCGGCGTGACCGGGACCGCTGGCGTGGTGGCAGGCGTTTGCACCGGGGTCGGTGGTGGGGTTGGCGCCGTGGCTGCAATGGCATCGGCTTCCTGGTCGTACAGGTCGACCACCAGGCGGTTGCCGTACTGGGCATTGGGTGCCAGGGTAAAGCTCTTGGGGGTGACCGACTTCTTCAGGTCAACGACCACACGCAGGTCGGTCGGCGTGCGCTGGGCCGAACGCACACTGCTGATCGGCGTGTTGGAAGTCGCCACTTTCAATGGCGCCGCCAAGGTCGCGCCATTGATGTCGATAACCAGGCGATCCGGTGCGCTCAAGGTGAAGACGCTGTGCTGCACGGGGCCAGACAGGTCGAAGACCAGCCGCGTGTTGTCTGGCGCGCGCCACAGGCGCACGCTCTTGACTTGAGTGACGGCCAGAGCGTCAACGGTCACCGTTGTCAGCAGCAGCCCAACGATGGCGACCAGTGCGCGTATGCGCATACCTACCCCACTTACTGTTTATAGTGTTTGGCCAGTGCCACGCACCAGGCCTCGCCGCGAGCCCCCTGCGGCGACAGGTTCAGCGAGCGTCCGCCCGCTTGGGGGCTTATGGTAATGGTCAGGTCGGGCTTTGGCAAAACGCCCGCACCCTTTTGTGGCCACTCGAACAGGCACAACGGGTCGCCCTCGAAATAGTCACGAATCCCCATGAACTCCAGCTCCTCCGGATCGACCAGGCGATACAGGTCGAAGTGAAAAGCTCGGACAGCGCCGATCTCGTAGGGTTCGACCACGGTGAACGTCGGGCTTTTCACTGCACCAGTATGGCCCAGGCCACGGATCAGGCCACGCGAGAGCGTGGTTTTACCCGCCCCCAGGTCGCCTTCCAGGAAAATGACACCGCGACCACCGGTCACTTCGGCCATTTTTGCACCAAAGTCGACTGTAGCCGCTTCATCGGCCAGAAACAGATTTAAGCCACACACGCAGAATGCTCCTCCAACAACGCTCGAATGACCGGCGCCAGGTCGCTGGCCGCCAGGCCCCTGCCTTCAACCCCCAGACGCTCACCGGCACAGGCGTGAAGCCAGGTACCCAGGCAGCCGGCACTCCAGGCGTCCAGCCCCTGGGCCAGCAACGCCGCCAGCACCCCGGTCAGCACATCGCCCAAGCCCGCGCCGGCCATCGCCGGGTGCCCGCGCTCGCACAGCATCAACTGGCCGGACGGGTGCGCCACCAGGGTACCCGCCCCTTTGAGCAGGCACACACTGTTGTAGCGCCGCGCCAGCTTGCGCGCAGCGCCCGGCCGGTCGGCCTGCACCGCTTCGGTGGAAATGCCCAGCAGCCGCGCCGCTTCCCCGGGGTGAGGGGTGAGAATGCTACCGCTGGGCAGGGCCAATGGGGTGCCTGCCAGCAAATTCAGGGCGTCGGCGTCCCATACCTGCGGGCGCTCGGCGTTCGCCACTGCCGACAACAGGCTCCGGCCCCAGGCAGCCTGCCCAAGGCCAGGGCCCACCACCAGTACCGTGGCGCGCTCCAGCACGCCGACCAACTGGTTGGCCGACTGTACCCCCAGGCACATCACCTCAGGCAGGCGGGCCAGGCTCGCGGGTAGATGTTCGGGCCGGGTCGCCACGCTGACCAGGCCGGCGCCGCAGCGCAAGGCGGCTTCGGCGCTGAGCAGCACAGCGCCACCGGTGCCCAGGTCGCCGCCCACTACCAGCACATGGCCGAAGTCGCCTTTGTGCGCATGCGGGTGCCGTGCCGGCAGGTGTGCGACAGTCACGCTGCTGAGCAGTTGTAGGGTGTTGCCAGGGTGTTTGGTCTGCGGCATGGGGTCAAAGGCTCCAATGTCTGGCAGAATTATACGCACCTGAGCCCGTATTGCCTTGCCCATCCATGCCTGCCTCTACACCTGACCTCGCCCAACTGGCCCAATCGATCAAGATATGGGGCCAGGAACTCGGTTTTGCCCACGTCGGCATCGCCGGGGTCTACCTTGGCGAACACGAACAGCACCTGCAACGCTGGCTAGACGCCGGTTACCAGGGCGAAATGGAGTACCTGGGTGCCCATGGCAGCAAACGGGCGCACCCCGACCAACTGATTCCCGGCACGGTACGCGTGGTCTCGCTGCGCATGGACTACCTGCCCGGCGATACGCAGATGGCGCAACGCCTGGCGCAACCGGAAAAAGCCTACGTGTCACGCTACGCCCTGGGCCGTGACTACCACAAGCTGGTGCGCAAGCGCGTGCAATTCCTGGCAGACCGTATCCAGCAAGCCATCGGCCCGTTCGGCTACCGCGCCTTCGTCGACAGTGCCCCAGTGCTGGAGAAGGCCCTGGCCGAGCAGGCCGGGCTGGGCTGGATCGGCAAGAACACCCTGCTGCTCAACCGCAAGGCCGGCAGTTACTTCTTCCTCGCCGAACTGTTCGTTGACCTGCCGTTGCCGGTGGACGAAGCCACCACCAGTGAACACTGCGGGCGTTGCCAGGCGTGCCTGGACATCTGCCCGACCCAGGCGTTCGTCGGGCCCTATGTGCTGGACGCGCGGCGTTGCATCTCGTACCTGACCATCGAGCTGAGAGGGCCGATTCCTGTCGAACTGCGCTCGATGATGGGTAACCGTGTATTCGGTTGCGACGACTGCCAGATCGTCTGCCCGTGGAACCGCTTCGCCAAGCACAGCCAGGAGCAGGATTTCCAGCCGCGGCATGGGTTGGAGAATGCCGAGCTGGCCGAGATGTTCCTGTGGGATGAGCGTACTTTCCTGCGCAAGACCGAGGGCGGGCCGCTACGCCGGGCAGGCTATGAGCGGTTCTTGCGCAACCTGGCGGTGGGCTTGGGCAATGCGCCGCCGACGATACCGGTGATCGAGGCGCTGAAGGCGCGGCGCGAGGATGCGTCGGAGCTGGTGCGCGAGCATGTCGAGTGGGCGCTGGCCCGGCACGGCATTCAATAGCTACATGGCCCACTGTGGGAGCGGGCGCGCCCGCGAAGCAGGCAACTCGGTGGATGCACCGGCTGCGCCGGTGTTCGCGGGCATGCCCGCTCCTACAGGGACCGCGCCGGGCCTGGGGCAGGTTTACTGCTGGTCGTTGTAGTGGAACTTGGGCATTTCCCAATGGAAACGAATCGCCAGCAAGCGCACCAGGAACCCACCAAAGAGGGTCAGCAGCATCGCCTGCTCCGCCGGCACCTTGAAATACACGCAGCCCAGGTAGAACCACGCCGCGGCGAACGACACGCTGGCGTACAGCTCGCGGCGGAACACCAGCGGGATGTCGTTGCAGAAGATATCGCGCAAGATCCCACCGAACACCCCCGTGATCACCCCGCTGATCGAAGCCACCAGCATGCCCTGCCCCATTTCCAGCGCCGTCATGCAGCCAATCAGGGTAAACGCCACCAGCCCCAGTGCGTCTAGCACCAGGAACAGCGAGCGCAGGCGGCGCATCATTGGCGCGATGAAAATGGTCAAAAGAGCAGCAAAGCTGGTCAACACCAGGTACTCAGGGTGTTTCACCCAGGTCAGCGGGTAGTGCCCGAGCAACACATCGCGCACCGACCCGCCACCCAGGGCGGTAACACAGGCGATCAGCACCACGCCGAACCAGTCCATGCCGCGACGCCCCGCAGACAACGCACCGGTCATGGCTTCGGCAGTGATGGCAATGAGGTAGAGCATCAGCAACATGGTGCGGGTCCGTGCGGGAAAGGCGCGCAGTCTAACCAGTTGCCCAAGGCACCAAAAGGGGGCGCAGCCAGAATATCTGCGCCGTAACGGTTCACACCTTGATGAAATGCTCGCGGTAGTGGCGCAACTCGGCAATCGATTCGCGAATGTCGTCCAGTGCCAGGTGCGTATTGCCCTTCTTGAAGCTGTCACGCACGTCCGGCGCCCAGCGCGCTGCCAGTTCTTTCAGCGTCGAGACATCCAGGTTGCGGTAGTGGAAGTAGTTTTCCAGGTTGCGCATGTGCCGGTAGAGGAAGCGACGGTCCTGGCAGATGCTGTTGCCGCAGATCGGCGATTTGCCTTTGGGCACCCACTGTTCGAGGAATGCAATGGTCTGGGCCTCGGCCTCGGCCATGCCGACCTTGCTGTCGCGCACACGCTGGGTCAGGCCAGACGCGCCATGGGTGCGGGTGTTCCACTCGTCCATGCGGGCCAGTACTTCATCGCTGTGGTGGATGGCGATCACCGGGCCTTCGGCCAGGGTGTTCAGCTCGCTGTCGGTGACAATGGTGGCCATTTCGATGATGACGTCGCTGTCCGGATCGAGGCCGGTCATTTCCAGGTCGATCCAGATCAGGTTCTGTGGGTTTTGCATGCAGAAGCTCCTCATATAGCCCGTCATATTAGCCTAGTGGCCCAGCCGCGCCCATTCACCGCCACAAGGTAAGGGCAATGGTGCAACGCCTGGCGTGCTAAACTGCCTGCCGTTTTCAATGCCCTGACCCGGGCCCTTCTCACGGAATGTTCATGGCCAAACGCCAGCTCAATCGCCGCCAGAACTGGCGCATCGAAAAAATCCAGGGCGAGCGTGCTGCTCGCGCGGCCAAACGCGAGCAGCATGTGCTGCAGGAACTGGAAGGTGGCGACCTGGGGCCGGAACAACTTGGCCTGGTGATTGCCCACTTTGGCGTGCAGGTCGAGGTGGAGGCCCAGGATGGCGACGTTGCAGGCCAGGTGTTCCGCTGCCACTTGCGCGCCAACCTGCCAGCACTGGTCACTGGCGACCGCGTGGTATGGCGTGCAGGCAACCAGGGCATAGGCGTGATCGTGGCGCAGATGCCACGCAGCACCGAACTGTGCCGGCCAAACAACCATGGCCAGTTGAAACCGGTCGCAGCCAACGTCGACCTCATCGTGATCGTGTTTGCCCCGGCCCCGGAACCGCACCCGAACCTGATCGACCGTTACCTGGTCGCTGCCGAGCATGCAGGCCTGCGCCCGCTGCTGCTGCTGAACAAGGCCGACCTGATCAACGCCGAGAACGGCCCCGGCCTGCAGGCGCTGCTGGAGGTCTACCGCGAGCTGGGCTACCCGCTGCTGGAGGTATCTGCCCACCACGGTGATGGCATGCAACGCCTGCAGCAGCAACTTGACGGGCACATCAGCGTGTTCGTCGGCCAGTCGGGTGTGGGCAAGTCTTCGCTGGTCAACAGCCTGCTGCCAGAGGCCGGCACCCGCGTCGGCGACCTGTCGGAATGGTCGGGCCAGGGCACCCACACCACCACCACCGCGCGGCTGTACCATTTCCCCAATGGCGGCGACCTTATCGACTCGCCGGGCATCCGCGAATTCGGCCTTGGCCACGTCAGCCGCAGCGATGTGGAGGATGGCTTCATCGAGTTCCGCGACCTGTTCGGCACCTGCCGCTTCCGCGATTGCAAACATGACCGCGAGCCAGGCTGCGCGTTGCTCAAGGCGCTGGACGATGGCCGGATCTCGCAGCAACGCATGAACAGCTACCGCTCGATCATCGCCAGCCTGACGGAAGACAGCTACTGACCGGGCTGTAAGCCTTCCTCCGCGCTGAGGCCCACCTGCACGGCCCTGCAAAACGCCGTGCAAGGTTCCGCGGGGCCTACTGCTCCTTGCTCTCGTCCATCTTCAGCGTGCCATCCTCGAAGATGTTCAGCTTCTGGCGCAGTTCACGTGGTTGCATCGGCGCCTGATCGGCCCCGGCACCGGGCGCCGCGCCACTGGCAGGCGGGGCTGCCGGCGCTTGCGGTGCACCCTGTTCGCCCTGCTCACCCTCGATGTTGCGCTGGGCCTTCTTGGTCAGCACGATGATGTCGATGCGGCGGTTTACCGGGTTGAACGGGTTCTTGCGGTCGAACAGCGATGACGATGCATACCCCACCACCCGAGCCACCTGGCCGTCCGGGTACCCACCTGCCACCAATGCCCGGCGTGCGGCATTGGCGCGGTTGGCCGACAGCTCCCAGTTGCCGAACTCGCCAGTGCCGGCATACGGTTTGGCGTCGGTGTGGCCGCTGATGCTGATCTTGTTGGGCACTGCCTTGATGGTATCGGCCATGGCCAACAGAATGTCTTCGAAATATGGCTGCAGGCGCGCACTGCCGATATCGAACATCGGACGGTTCTCGGCGTCCATGATCTGGATACGCAGGCCATCCTGGGTGATCTCGAACAGGATCTGGTCCTTGAACTTCTGCAGTTGCGGGTTCTCTTCGACCTTGTTCTGCAACTCCTGCAACAGCAATTCAAGGCGCTCGCGCTCGACCTGCTCGGCCATGGTCTCCACTTGGTCCTTGTCCAGCTGGGTAGGCGACGGCTGCGTGGGCTCGGTTTTCACTTCCGGGTTGATGGTTTTGTCCGGCGCCATTTCGGGGGAACCACCCAGGTCGATGACGTAGGGCGTACCACTTTCGGAGAACCCGATCGGGTCCTGGAAGTAACCGGCAATGGCGATCTTCTGCTCAGGCGTGGCCGTGGACAACAGCCACAGCACCAGGAAGAACGCCATCATCGCCGTGGCGAAGTCGGCAAAGGCGATTTTCCAGGCGCCACCGTGGTGGCCGCCGCCAAAGCGCTTGACGCGCTTGACGATGATGGGCTGATTGTTCTCCATGAATCAGCGACCGCGAACCGCTTGTTCCAGCTCGGCGAAGCTTGGGCGGTGCTTGGGGTACAGCACCTTGCGCCCGAACTCGACCGCCAGCGACGGTGGCATGCCCGAAGCCGAGGCCACCAGCGATGCCTTGATCGACTCGTACAGGTTCAGCTCTTCCTTGGCGTCGTGCTCCAGGCACTTGGCCAGCGGGCCGAAGAAGCCGTAGGCCGCGAGAATACCGAAGAACGTACCGACCAGCGCCGCACCCACGTGCATGCCGATGGCCGCCTGGTCCCCATCGCCCAGCGAGGCCATGGTCACCACGATACCCAGCACCGCCGCTACGATACCGAAGCCGGGCATGCCATCGGCGATACCGGTCACCGCATGGGACGGGTGCTCAAGCTCTTCCTTCATGCTCAGCAGCTCCATGTCGAACAGGCCCTCGAGCTCGTGCGGGGCCATGTTGCCGGTAGACATGATGCGCAGGTAGTCGCAGACGAACGCGGTCATGCGCTCATCGGCCAGTACCGTGGGGTACTTGGCGAAAATCGGGCTGGCGGCGGCGTCTTCGATGTCGGCCTCGATGGCCATCATGCCTTCGCGACGGCTCTTGTTGAGGATTTCGTACACAAGCCCCAGCACTTCAAGGTAGAACGTATGGCTGAAGCGCGAACCGAACATCTTCATCGACTTCTTGATGACGTGCATGGTCATGTAGCCAGGGTTGGCCTGCAGGAATGCACCGAAGGCCGCACCGCCGATGATCAGTACTTCGAACGGCTGGATCAGCGCCGCGATCTTGCCGTGGGAAAGCACGTAGCCGCCGAGCACGCTCGCGAATACGACGATGATGCCGATAATTTTAGCCATAGGTTCAAAGCACTTGCTGTCGTGGTCAGGGGAAGAGACGAGAGCTGTAAAACTCTTCTTCTACTTATCGGCAGAACTGCGCCAGACTATAGCCACACAATGCGAAAAGCCAGTTCGGACTGATGTCAAAATGCCAATTGAAACCAAGGTGCCCGCTCAGGCTCCGCGAACGCTAGAGGCCTGGGTCAAGCTGCTCGAGAGTGTTCGCATCCCGGTGCCGAAGCACAGCTACGACCGGGTCATGGCGGCCATCCACGATAGCCGCCGCTCGCTGCGCGACATCGCCGAACTGATGCAAGATAGCCCGGCGCTGGTGTTGTCGGTGATGCGTGAGGCCAACCACGCCACCAACGCCAGCATGGCCGAACCGGCCGAAAGCCTTGAAGTGGCCCTCAACCGGCTCGGCCTGGAGCGCAGCGAGCTGTTGCTCAAGCGCCTGCCGGCAGTGCCTGTTGAAGAAATCCCGCCGGTTCTGTGCCAGTTCCAGATGATCAGCCAGCACGCAGCGCAGCAGGCCAGCGGCCTGTTCGCCAGCCGCCTGGCGCGGCTGTGGCAGGAAATCCACTGGGGTAGCCTGCTGTTCCTGTCGCCCCTCTGGCCGCTGGCACTGGCCTACCCGAAGCTACTCGACACCTGGGAGCTGCGGGTGATCCACAAGGGTGAAGAGGCCGCCCATGTCGAGGAAGAACTGTTTGGCGTGCGCATAATGGCGCTGTGCCAGACCATGGCCGAATACTGGCGCCTGCCGCAATGGGTGACCCAGGGTTACCGCCTGCTGCTGGAAGAGCGCGAGCAACTGGCCCAGGTGCTGAGCATCGCCCGCGATGAAGACCTGCTCAGCCAGCAACACCGCCTGGACGCAGAGCCCGGCCTGCGGCGCTGGTTCAACCAGCCGGCCAATACCGTATTGCTGGCCAACAACCTGGCCCTGGCGGCGCAGGTCGGCTGGGACAACCCGCACTTGTTACGCTGGCAGCTGCTGACCGCCCTGTACCTGCAGACTTCGCTGGAAGACGTGCAGCAGCAAGTTCACCAGCAGGCGGCCGCCAGCGCCCGTCGCCATGCCCGGCATGCACTGTTCCACCCGGCCGAGGCGCTGATATGGCCGTGGCACCAGCGCCGCCCGCACCCGGACATGCTGGCGGTGCCACCGCCCAGCAGTGAAGAGCTGGCGCGCTGGCGCACACTGTGCCAGCACCTGCTGGCGCAACCCAGCCCGTTCACCAATACCGTGCACCTGGCCACCCAGGCACAAGAGGCCCTGCTGGCCTGCGGCATGCAACGCATCATGCTGCTGAGCCTGGACAAGAGCACCGACACCCTGCGCGTGCAGCAGACCGCTGGTTTGCCCAAGGAAGCCGGGGGCCTGGCCCTGCAAGTGGCGCAGAACAAACTGCTGCAAAAACTGATGAGCCAGGCCGGGCAGCTGCGCATCACCCCGCAGAACCACAGCCAGTTCGCCGCGCTGCTGCCAGCCCCGCTGCGCGCCCTGTTCCGCAGTGAGCACGTGCTGCTGCGCTCGCTGGCGGTGAACGATCAGGTGCTCATGCTGCTGGTGGCCGACCAGGCTTGCAGGCCCATGGCCGACATCAGCGTGCAAGCCTTCGGCAAAACCGTGCAATGCATCGAGCGGGCACTGTCGCTGTTCGCCAACCGCAAAGCCTGAGCCTTGCGCTACAATCGCTCCTCTTTCCACTCTGGAGACCGTGGATGACCGACTTTTCCGGCCTGCCCTTGGTGATCGAAGCTGCAGACCTGCTGCCGCGCCTGGATTCACCGCAGTTGATCCTGGTCGACATGAGCAGCGCCAACCGCTATGTCAGCGGGCATATCCCCGGCGCCCGCTTTGTCGAGGGCAAGCGTACCCAGCTCGGCCAGCCACCCGCCCCTGGTCTGCTGCCGCTCCTGGGCGAACTGGAAAAACTGTTCAGCGAACTCGGCCACCGTGATGATGCCGTCTACGTGGTGTATGACGATGAAGGCGGTGGTTGGGCGGGGCGCTTCATCTGGCTGCTCGACGTGATCGGCCATACGCGCTACCACTACCTCAATGGCGGTATCCAGGCCTGGCCAGCCGACAAGCTGTCCACCGAAGTGCCTGCACCCAGTACCGCCCCGGTGCACCTGCACCTCGACACTGCACCTACAGCCACCCGCGAGTACCTGCAAAGCCGCCTGGGCGCCGATGACCTGGTGATCTGGGACGCCCGCGCCCCACAGGAATTCAACGGCGAAAAAGTGTTGTCGGCCAAAGGCGGTCACATCCCTGGTGCGGTCAACTTCGAGTGGACCGCCGGCATGGACCTCAACGACCACCTGCGCATCCGCAAGGATATCGCCGAAGTGTTGCAAAGCCTGGGCATCACCCCCGACAAGGAGGTGGTTACCCATTGCCAGTCCCACCGCCGCTCCGGTTTCACCTATTTGGTGGCCAAAGCCCTCGGCTACCCACGCGTCAAGGCTTATGCCGGCTCGTGGAGCGAATGGGGCAACCACCCGGACACGCCTGTAGAAGTTTAAGGAACCTGCATGAAATCCCGTCTGTTCATCATCAGCCAGTACCTACTGCCGCACCACCTGCTGTCGCGGTTGGCCGGCTGCGTCGCCGAGTGCCGCGTGCGCTGGTTCAAGAACGCCTTCACCGCCTGGTTCGCCAAGCGCTACCAGGTCGACATGAGCCAGGCGCTGGTCGAAGACCTGAGCGCCTACGAGCACTTCAACGCATTCTTCACCCGCGCCCTGAAGCCGGGCGCCCGCCCGCTGGATGAAACCCCGGGCGCCATCCTGTGCCCCGCCGACGGCGCCGTGAGCCAGCTTGGCCCGATCGAGCATGGCCGCATCTTCCAGGCGAAAGGCCACGGTTTCAGCGCGCAGGAGCTGCTGGGCGGTGACCCGGCGCTGGCCGCCCCGTTCATGGGCGGTGAGTTCGCCACCATCTACTTGTCGCCCAAGGACTACCACCGCGTGCACATGCCGCTGGCCGGCACCCTGCGCGAGATGGTCTACGTGCCGGGCCGGCTGTTCTCGGTGAACCAGACCACTGCTGAAAACGTGCCTGAGCTGTTCGCCCGCAACGAGCGGGTGGTCTGCCTGTTCGACACCGAACGCGGGCCGATGGCCGTGGTGCTGGTGGGTGCGATGATCGTTGCTTCGATCGAGACCGTGTGGGCCGGCCTGGTGACGCCGCCCAAGCGCGAGCTGAAGACCTTCCGCTACGACGACGCCAGCCGTGCGCCGATCCACCTGGAGAAAGGTGCCGAGCTGGGGCGCTTCAAGCTGGGTTCGACGGCTATCGTGTTGTTCGGGCCGCAGCAGGTGAAGTGGGCCGAAAGCCTCGGTGCCGGCTCTGCCGTGCGCATGGGGCAGCAGCTGGCGGCGCCTGTGCAGGCTTGATGGCCTTATAAAACCTGGGCCGCTTTGCGGCCCTTCGCGGGCATGCCCGCTCCCACAGAGTGAGGTCGCGTTCAACCTGTGGGAGCGGGCATGCCCGCGAAGGGCTGCAAAGCAGCCCCAAATTTCCGGATCAGCCGCGCGCGTCGCGGTCGCGCAAGCCCAACAGGTACAACACGCCATCCAGGCCCAGGGTAGAAATCGCCTGCTTGGCCGACTGGCGCACCAGCGGCTTGGCGCGGAATGCCACGCCCAGGCCGGCGAGTGCCAGCATTGGCAGGTCGTTGGCGCCATCGCCCACGGCAATGGTCTGTTCCAGTTGCAAGCCCTCATCGCTGGCCAGTTTCTGCAGCAGTTCGGCCTTGCGCTGGGCATCGACGATCGGCTCGACCGCCACACCAGTCACCTTGCCATCCACCACTTCCAGCTCGTTGGCGAACACATAGTCGATACCCAGGCGCGCCTGCACCTGGCGGGCAAAATAGGTAAACCCACCGGACAGGATGGCAGTCTTGTAACCCAGGCGCTTGAGCTCGGCGAACAGGTTTTCCGCGCCTTCGGTCAGGCGCAGCGAGGCGCCGATTTCGTCCAGCACGCCCACATCCAAGCCCTTGAGCAGCGCCATGCGCTCCTTGAAACTGGCGCGGAAGTCCAGCTCGCCACGCATGGCGCGTTCGGTGATCGCTGCCACCTGCTCACCCACGCCAGCCGCCTTGGCCAGCTCGTCGATGACTTCGGCCTCGATCAGCGTCGAATCCATGTCGAATACCGCCAGGCGGCGGTTGCGGCGGAACAGGTCGTCTTTCTGGAAGGCAATGTCGACGCTCAGCGCCTGCGCCAGAGCGAAGAAATCGGCACGCAGGGCCTGGGCATCGCTCGGCACCCCACGCACGGATATCTCGACCGCCGCCTTGCCCTTGTCGGTGTCGGCGTCCAGCGCCACCCGGGCCGACAGCCGCTCGATGCGTTCGATCGTCAGGCCGTACTGGCTGATCACCGCACTGACCCGCTGCAGTTGCTCGGGGGTGATCTTGCGGCTGAGCAGGGTCACCACATGGCGCGCCTCACCATGGCCGTCGGCCCAGTGCTGGTAGTCCGCCTCGGAAATCGGCGTATAACGGGCCTGCAGGTTCAGCTCGTGGGCCTTGGCTTGCACACCCTGCAGCAGGGCCGTTGCCACTTCGTTGTCAGGGATATCGACCAGGATGCCGAACGACAGGGTGCCGTGCATGACCGCCAGGCCGATGTCGAGGATACTCACACCGCCCTGCAGCAGGACGCCGGTGATTGCCGCAGTGAGACCGGGACGGTCCTCACCGGTGATGTTGATCAGGACGATTTCGCGCACAACCTGGCTCCGACTTCGATGAAAAATGCGCATTCTACCGACTTTCCATGACCATCGGGCGCCAACGATACTTTGCCGACAAAACCCGGCTCGCTATACTCCCCCCACTTTCTTGCCATTAAGAGCCGAGCTCTGTGAACCGGCCCACGCCCGTCAAACCAGACAACTTCTTCCTGATGATCTATCGTGCCCTGAGTCAACGTCGCGTGCCGCTGGCACTGCGCATCGCCTGCACCAACATCTTCCTGGTGGCGCTGGCACTGGTGATCTACGCCTGTGTGATGGGCCTGCAGTTCAAGCAGGCCATGCACGAGCAGGCCGACGCCCTCGGCCAGAGCCTGACCACGCAAACGGCCACTTCGGCGACCGAACTGCTGGTAGCCAACGATATCCTCAGCCTCAACGTGCTGCTGGGCAACCTGGTGAAAAACCCGCTGGTGGCCCACGCGGCCATCTACAGCGTGGACAACCGCATCCTCGCCGAAGCCGGGCAACGCCCGCGCAATAGCCTGCTGGGCGAGGCCGAAGGCGTGTACCAGACCAAGATCAGCTTCCAGGACGTGGCTGCCGGGCAACTGCGCATCAGCCTGGACATGAGCCAATTCCAGCAGCCCATGCTGATCAGCCTGCAAAGCATGGGCATTCTGGCGGCCATCCTGCTGGCGCTGGCCTTGGCCCTCAGCTTGCGCCAGGGCCGCTACATCACCCTGCCATTGCTGCAGTTGCGGGTATGGCTGCGCGACCCGCAGTACTACACCCCGGCCACCGACCGCCAGGATGAAATCGGCGACATCGCCCGCCAGCTGCATGCGCGCCTGGCGCCACCGCCGCCACCAGAGCCGGAGCCAGAGCCTGAGGAAGACGACGATGAACCGTTCGACGACCCGCAGCACGCCAGCCCGGCACCCAAGGCCGCGCCGCGCGCCAAGGTCGCCGCAGTGCCAGACGAGGAAGATGACGAAGCGTTCGCCGGCCTGCTCGACGACGACACTGCACCAAGAACCGCAGTGGTAGACGAGTCCGACGAACCGCACTTCAGCGCCATCCTCGCGGTGCAGCTGGGCTCCCAGGAGCAACTGCGCCGTCTGCCGCGTACCCGCCTGACCGAACTGACCGAGCGTTACCGTGACTGCCTGGAGCATGCGGCATCGCTGTACGACGGCGAAACGCACACACTCAACGATGGCAGCACCCTGGTGCTGTTCCACAGCCGCGTATGTGGTGAGGACTACCTGACCAATGCAATCTGCTGCGGCGAGCTGTTGCGCGCCCTGGGCCATGCCCTGCAGATCGAAGTGGCCGACAGCGGCATCACCTTGCAATTGCAGCTGGGCCTGGTATTGGGCAACGATCTGCACGGGCTGGAGCTGGTAGACGTGTTGATCGCCGAAAAAGCCCAGGATGCCCTGGCGCTGTCGCAGCACAGCCGCAACCTGTTGCTGGTGGAGCGGCAGATTAGCGATGACGCACTGATTCGCCAGCGCGCACGCATTCGCCCGATTGCCAGCCCTGAGGGCGCCTGCTGCGTGGAGCGCCTGCTGGAACCGTACCCTTCGATGCTGGAACGGCAACTGGCGCGCATGCACGAGCGTCGGGCCTGACAGGCTGCGCTGGGCTCTGGGGCTGCCGCGCAGCCCCTTCGCAACGCCAGGCCGCGCCTACAGGGCCCGGGCCCAGCCTCGCAATGGTTTGACGCAGACATGAAAAAGCCCGCAGCATCGCGGGCTTTTTTGCACCTGGCGGTTAGGTCAGAACCGATAGACTTCCATATCGGTGCGGATCGGCGAGGCCATCGGGATCCTGGACTTTTCCGGCGCCTTCTTCACCTGCACCGGTGCAGCCGGCTTTTTCGGCGTTTCTTCAGCGATTGCCGGCTGGTTGGCCAGCGGCTTCACCGCCGTGCTCAGCTGCTCGGCCAGCTTCTGCAGCAATTGGCCCTGGGCCTGTACCTGCGACGACTCGCTGCCCTCATGTGGCTGTTCGAGGTGCACGATACGGTTGTCACGTACACGGCCACGGCGGTCCAGCAGGCGCCACTGGGCGTCGAGGATGGCCGGTTGGTCTTTGCCCGAGTCCAGGCGGGTAATCGACAGCAGCACCTGTACATCCGGCGTGAAACCGGCCGTTGCCGGGGCCAGTACCACACGCTGGCTGTCCAGGCGCCAGGCCAGCTGGCGCACCAGCAACTGGTCGATGTCCGACGACAGGCTACCCGCCCAACGACCGTCGGTCGCCGCGCTCAGGCTGCCATCGGCCTGGCGCTGCAGGAACGTCTCGCGCTGCAGGTAATCGGCCACCGATACCGGCCCGAGTACAACGGCCATGCCCGCACTCTGCGACGGCTGGCCAGGATCACCACTGTCGAGCTGGTACAAGGCGACAGGCTGGTGCATGGTGCACCCGCCCAGCCCCAGCAGGCCAGTCATCAACAGCGCAAGTGGAAGGCGCAGAAATTTCATCATCCCATCCAGGCGGCTGCCTACAGGCACACCGCAGTGATACATATAAATTCAAACGGGCACACGACCACGCCGGCGCCGCAAGGGCCATATCATCCGCGAAATAACCGTCCGACTCCAGTGTTTCTGCCCGGAACGGCGGTGTAATTGCCGTTCCAGACATTTCCACCGGTTACGCCGGCACTTCCACCTGCAAGCTATCGACGCGCTGGAACCCACGCGGCAGCTTGCTGCCACGCCGGCCACGCTCGCCCTTGTAGTGTTCCAGGTCGTCGGGCTTCAGAGACAGGGTACGCTTGCCGGCCTGCAATACAAGGGTCGCCCCGTCGGCGATCACGGCCAGGTCGGTGACGAACTCTTCGCGGCTGGCGACCCGGTCGCCGGGTACACCAATGATCTTGTTGCCCTTGCCTTTACCCAGCTGTGGCAAGTCACTGACCTTGAACACCAGCAGGCGGCCTTCGGTGGTCACCGCCGCCAGCCAGTCCTGTTCACGGTTGGCCACCGGGCGCGGCGTCATGACCTTGGCGCCGTTGGGCAGGCTGAGCAAACCCTTGCCGGCCTTGTTCTTGGCCTGCAGGTCTTCACCCTTGACCACGAAGCCGTAGCCGGCGTCGGACGCGACCACGTACAGCGCATCGTCGTCTGGCAGCAGCACGCAATCGAAGGTGGCCCCAGGCGGAGGCGTCAGGCGCCCCGTCAGCGGCTCACCCTGGCCACGCGCCGAAGGCAGGCTGTGGGCGGCCAGCGAGTAGCTGCGCCCGGTCGAGTCGATCAGCACGGCAAACTGGTTGGAGCGGCCAGCAGCAGCGGCCTTGAAGCCGTCGCCTGCCTTGTACGACAAGCCGGTCGCGTCGATGTCGTGGCCCTTGGCACAGCGTATCCAGCCTTTTTCCGACAGCACCACGGTGACCGGCTCGGTCGGCATCAGCTCGTTTTCCGACAGCGCCTTGGCTTCGGCGCGCTCGACGATTGGCGAGCGGCGGTCGTCGCCATAGGTTTCGGCATCCTTGATCAGCTCGCTGCGCACCAGCTTGCGCAGTTTGGCTTCGCTGCCCAGCAGCGCCTGCAACTTGGCTTGCTCTTTCAGCAGTTCGTCCTGCTCGCCGCGGATTTTCATCTCTTCCAAACGCGCCAACTGCCGCAGGCGGGTCTCGAGGATGTAGTCGGCCTGGATTTCGGACAGGCCGAAGCGTGCGATCAGCGCCTGTTTGGGGTGGTCCTCGGTGCGGATGATGTGGATCACTTCATCCAGGTTGAGGAACGCCGTGAGCAAACCGTCCAGCAGGTGCAGGCGCTTCTCGACCTTGTCCAGGCGGTGCTGCAGCCGGCGGCGAACGGTATGGGTACGAAACTCCAGCCATTCCACCAGGATCGTGCGCAGGTTCTTCAGCTGCGGCCGGCCGTCGAGGCCGATGATGTTGATGTTGACCCGGTAGCTGCTTTCCAGGTCGGTGGTGGCGAACAGGTGCTGCATCAGCTCGTCGGCATCCACACGATTGGACCGCGGGATGATGACGATGCGGCAAGGGTTCTCGTGATCCGATTCGTCGCGCAGGTCGGCTACCATCGGCAACTTCTTGGCCTGCATCTGCGCGGCGATCTGCTCCAGCACCTTGGCCCCCGACACCTGGTGGGGCAACGCGGTTACAACGATGTCGCCGTCCTCGACGCGGTACACGGCGCGCATGCGGATCGAGCCACGGCCACTTTCGTACATCTTGAGGATTTCGGCCCGCGGCGTGACGATTTCGGCCTCGGTCGGGTAGTCCGGCCCTTGAATATGCTCGCACAACTGCTCGATGGTGGCCTTGGGCTCGTCGAGCAGGCGCACGCAGGCGCTGGCCACTTCACGCAGGTTGTGCGGCGGCACATCGGTGGCCATGCCCACGGCGATACCGGTGGTGCCGTTGAGCAGAATGTTGGGCAGGCGTGCCGGCAACACGGCGGGCTCCTGCAAGGTGCCGTCGAAGTTGAGCACCCAGTCGACGGTGCCCTGGCCGACTTCGCTGAGCAGCACTTCGGCATAGCGGGACAACCGCGCCTCGGTGTAGCGCATCGCCGCGAACGACTTCGGATCGTCCGGCGCACCCCAGTTGCCCTGGCCATCGACCAGTGTGTAGCGGTAGCTGAACGGCTGCGCCATCAGCACCATGGCTTCATAGCAGGCCGAGTCGCCATGGGGGTGGAACTTGCCGAGCACGTCACCGACGGTACGCGCCGACTTCTTGTGCTTGGCATCGGCATCGAGCCCCAACTCGCTCATGGCGTAGACAATGCGCCGCTGCACTGGCTTGAGGCCATCGCCGATATGCGGCAGGGCGCGGTCCATGATCACGTACATGGAGTAGTTGAGGTAGGCCTGTTCGGTGAAGTCAGCCAGTGAGCGGCGTTCTACGCCGTCCAGGCTGAGTTCCAGTGAGTCGCTCATGCGGGCCTCGTCATTTCAGGTTCTGGCGCAGCAGCATGGTGCCACCGCGCTGGGTAAATTCAAGTTGTTGCAGGGCACTCATGCCCAGTAGCACGGTGGGGCCATCCAGGCCCGGCACGACGATGGCGCGTACGTTCTGCAGGTGGATGTCGCCCAGTTGCAGGCTGGCCAGCCGCGTGCGGTAGCCCTCGGTGCGGCCATTGGCGGTACTCAGCAGCACCGGGCTGCCACGCGCCAGGTTCAGGTCGCGGGCCAGCCCTTCGGGGATCGCGACGTCGGTGGCCCCGGTGTCCAGCATGAAGTGCACCACTTGGCCATTGATCGCGCCATCCACCACGAAATGCCCCTGGCCATTACTCAGCAGGCGCACCTCGATGAAACCTTGGCCGTGCTCCGACTGCACCTGGCGGTTGGGGTTACGTTGGCTGTCTTCCCACTGGCCGAAAAAGCGCGTGGCCAGAAACAGCGCAGCCGCCCAGGCAAGCACCATCAGCACCCGCCCTGCGCGCTTGCCCGGTGCCTGGCTCACGGTTTGGCGCCCCAGCCGCCCTGAGGCGCCTCGAAGCGCCATACGATCGGGCGCCGCTCGCCGTCGGCACGGTCAGCATTGTTGTTGTCCAACCCGACCCAGGCGCCTTTGCCGTCGATCACCAGCGCCTCGGCCAAGCCGAACGGCTGATCGTAGCGGCGCATGGGCTCCAGCGCCTCGGCGGCGAACGACCAGCAGCGCTCGACCTCGCCGCTGTTGGCGTCCCGCCGGCATATCCGGTAGGCGTTGCGCTCAAGGGTGAACAGCTTGCCCTCGAACCAGGCGAGGTCGGAAAAGTCGCGCGACAGGGCCCGAGCCTCTGGCATTTGCGGCGGCTGCATCTCGACCCCGGCCTCGCTCAGCAGCACGCAACCGCGCCCGCAGGTCCATACCGACTGCTGCCGTTCGATGGCCACCAGGCCACGCCGCTCGCGCTCGGCCGCCAGCCACAGGCGGTCACCCGCCGGGTTGATTGCCAGCCCTTCGAACAGCGCATTGAAGTTCAGCAGCATGCCACTGGCCCGCGCCTGACGGACCATGGCCGGGTCGATCTTGAGCCAGTCGGGCTCACCTTCGGGCGGCAGTTGCAGCACCGCAGCGTGTGCCTCGCTGACCAGGTACAGGTTGTTTGCCTGGTCGCAGGTGATGCCTTCGAAGTCCAGCGCGCCGCCGCGAATGTACGACGCCGCCCAGTTGCGTGACTTCAGGCCCCACGGCAGGCCGCTTTCCGGCACCGGCGGCGCAGTGAAGACAAGCGCCTGCGCGCGCCAGGTAGCGCTCTGCTGGTCGAAGCGGTAGATGCGGTCATCGTCGCGGTCGGACACACCCCACAACGCCCCCCGGCAGAATGCCAGGCCAGACAGGTTGCCACCGCGCATACCGTCTATCGGGTGCTCGGCAGTCATCTTTAGCTCTGGCCAGTCGCCCGCCAGGCCCGGCAGCGCAACCAGCGCCAGCCAGGCCGCCAGAAGCAGACGAATCAAACCATGACCTCGGCGAGGTTACCTTTGGTTTCCAGCCAGTTCTTGCGGTCACCGGCGCGCTTTTTGGCCAGCAGCTTGTCCATCAGCTCGCAAGTCGCCTGCACGTCGTCCAGGGTCAGTTGCACCAGGCGCCGGGTATTCGGGTCCATGGTGGTTTCACGCAGTTGTGGCGGGTTCATTTCGCCCAAACCCTTGAAGCGGGTGACTTGGGGTTTGCCGCGCTTCTTCTCGGCCACCAGGCGGTCGAGAATGCCATCACGCTCGGCTTCGTCGAGGGCATAGTAGATTTCCTTGCCCAGGTCGATGCGGTACAGCGGCGGCATGGCCACATACACGTGCCCGGCCTCGACCAGTGCACGGAAGTGCTGCACGAACAGCGCGCACAACAGCGTGGCAATGTGCAGGCCGTCGGAGTCGGCGTCGGCGAGGATGCAGATTTTGCCATAGCGCAGTTGCGCCAGGTCGGTGGCACCGGGGTCGACGCCGATGGCCACGGCAATGTTGTGCACTTCCTGGCTGGCCAGGACTTCGCCGCCGTCCACTTCCCAGGTGTTGAGGATCTTGCCGCGCAGCGGCAGGATGGCCTGGAATTCCTTGTCCCGGGCCTGCTTGGCCGAGCCACCGGCCGAGTCACCCTCGACCAGGAACAGCTCGGCACGCATCGGGTCCTGGCCGGCGCAGTCGGCCAGCTTGCCGGGCAATGCCGGGCCCTGAGTGATGCGCTTGCGCTCGACCTTCTTGCTGGCCTTGAGGCGGCGGCCGGCATTGCTGATGGCCAGCTCCGCCAGTTGCATGCCCAGTTCAGGGTGGGCGTTGAGCCACAGGCTGAAGGCATCCTTGACCACGCCAGAGACGAATGCCGCCGCCTCGCGTGAAGACAGCCGCTCTTTGGTCTGCCCGGAGAACTGCGGGTCCTGCATCTTCATCGAGAGGACGAAAGTAATGCGCTCCCAAACGTCTTCCGGTGCCAGCTTGACCCCGCGCGGCAGCAGGTTGCGGAATTCGCAGAACTCGCGCATGGCATCCAGCAAGCCCTGGCGCAGGCCATTGACGTGGGTACCACCCTGGGCGGTAGGGATCAGGTTGACGTAGCTTTCCTGGATGCTGTCGCCGCCTTCGGGCAGCCACAGCAAGGCCCAGTCCACCGCTTCCTTGTTACCGGCCAGGCTACCGCAGAACGGCTCATCGGGCAGGCGCTGGAACTCGTTGACCGAATCGACCAGGTAGGAACGCAGGCCATCCTCGTAGTGCCATTCGACCTTTTCGCCGCTGGCCTTGTCCTCGAAGCTGACCAGCAGGCCTGGGCACAGCACGGCCTTGGCCTTGAGCACGTGCTTGAGACGGCTGATGGAGAATTTCGGCGAATCGAAATACTTGGGGTCGGGGCTGAAATACACGCTGGTGCCGGTGTTGCGCTTGCCGACCGAACCCACAACTTCCAGCTCGCTGGCCTTGAAGCCGTCGGCGAAGGTCATCTGGTACTCGTTGCCGTCGCGTTTGACACGCACGCGCACCTGGGTCGACAGGGCGTTGACCACCGAGATGCCAACACCGTGCAAGCCACCGGAGAACTGGTAGTTCTTGTTGGAGAACTTGCCGCCGGCGTGCAGCTTGGTCAGGATCAGCTCGACACCGGACACGCCCTCTTCGGGGTGAATGTCCACCGGCATGCCACGACCGTCGTCGCTGACTTCCAGCGAGTGGTCGGCATGCAGAATGACCTGCACGGAGCGGGCATGCCCGGCCAGGGCTTCGTCGACACTGTTGTCGATCACTTCCTGGGCCAGGTGGTTGGGGCGGCTGGTGTCGGTGTACATGCCCGGCCGCTTGCGGACCGGGTCAAGGCCCGAGAGGACTTCGATGGCGTCTGCGTTATAGGCGCTAGCGCTGGGATTGGCCATAGGGTCTCGTCGTCAGTCTGGTGAGTGCAAAAAAGTCAAAATACAGAAAAATCGAGCGCTGCATACTGCCCACGCGCAATACCGGCAAACGCCAGCAGGGCCGGCAGGCGCTCGGCAAAACCCTGGAAACTGTGGTCACCACCGGCCTGGATGCGCAGGGCACAAGCACGGTAATAACGTTCGGCATGGCGGTAATCCAGGGTTTCGTCGGCGGTTTGCAGCCACACCTGATAGCGGCTGGCATCGACCGGCGCTGGCACTTCCAGCTCGGCCAGGGCCTGCACGTGGTCCAGGGTCAGCTCCCAGGTTTCATCGGTGTAGTGGTTGCGCTGGGTACCCAGGTAGCCGTCAAAGTGCTTGTGCGGGGTAACCGCCGGGTTGACCAGCAAGGCCTTGAGGCCATGGCGCTCCGCCAGACAGGTGGCATAGTAGCCGCCGAGCGAACTGCCCACCAGTAATGGCGCGCCCAGTTCGGCGATGGCCGCCTCAAGCTGGGCGATGGCCTGGCGTGGGTGATGGTGCAAGGCGGGCACCCGCAGTTGGTCGGCCAGGCCGAGCTGCTGCATGACCGCTTCGAGCTGGCGCGCCTTGGTGGAAAGCGGCGAGCTGTTGAAGCCATGGATATAGAGGATGGAACCCGACATGCTGCCCCCGGAATCTGTGGCTTCGCGCCTGATGATGCGGGCGCAGGGACGCGCAGTGTAGCGCGTTCGCCGGGTTTTGACGCAGTGTCACGGGTTTCGCAACAATTTCTTCACCATAGCCCGCTGCAACAGGGCAGCGCTGTAGGAGCGGCCTTGTGTCGCGAAAAGGGGTGCGAAGCGCCCCCCAGAATTTCAGCTTCGCCGCAGACATTGCCGGGGCCGCTTTGCGGCCCTTTCGCGACACAAGGCCGCTCCTACAGTTGAACGCGCAACCCGCTAATAACCTGGGCTATCGAAGTCGAGCTTCACTTCAAAGTCCCACGCCCGCTCCACCCCGGTCTCCAGCCGCCCGTCGGCATGCAGGCGCAGCCAGCGGTACCCAGGCTGCTCTTCGCTCACCTTGAAGTCCTCGCTGCGGGCCGCGAACTGAATGCAGGTCGAAGGCGTAGCCAGCAGGCGCCGACCATCGCGCACTTCATCCCACTCCTGATGAACATGCCCCCACAGCAATGCCCGCACCTGTGGGTAACCTTCAATGATGTCAAACAGCGCCTGGGCATTGCGCAAGCCGATCGGGGCGATCCAGGCGCAGCCGATGTCTACCGGTTGATGGTGGAAACACACCAGGCAATGGCGCCCGCCCGCCCCTTTCAGCGCGGCCTCCAGCACTGCCAGCTGGTCATCCCCCAGCAAGCCATGTGTGGCGCCGTGCACCGCCGTGTTGAGCATCACAATACGCCAGGCGCCGATATCGGTTACTGCCTGTACCAACTCCGGCGCCACTTCGGCCATGATCCGGGCCTCATCATGGTTGCCCGGCAGCCAACGGCTTTGTACGCCAAACGGCGCAGTCAGCTCACGAAAAGCTTCATAAGAAGCAACGCTGGCATCCTGGGACAAGTCGCCCGTGCACAACAGCAAGTCGACAAGCGGTTGCTCGCGCCGCACCTGGGCTACCACATGGCCCAAACTTTCACGGGTCTTGAGGCCCAGCATGCTGCCGGCCGGGTCGGCGAAAAGATGGGCGTCGGTCAGTTGCACCACATGTACTGGGCGCGGGTGGTCTGCATGCATGTCAGCGAACGCTTGCCAGTTCGTGGCCACAGGCCAGGCAGTGACTCAGCCATTCACCGAGGAACAGGTTGAGCTGGGCCTTTTCGTCTGGCTGGTGCATGGCCTCGTTCGGGTAGGGGTAGATGCTGCGCAGGCGCCGGGCATGTTCGGCGCTGATCACTTCGGCCATGCGCGCATCGTGATACACCTGCACCTCCAGGTGCGGCACCGGCAGCCACGGCAAGCTGTGCTCCTGACGTATATGCAGGGTGGTGGTGTACGGGCAGGCCAGCACCACGTCGAGCACCAGCACGCCAAGCATCTGGTCGCCCTGGGTCATACCGATGCGGCGCGAGCTCTGGGTGGTACGCATGTCCGGCAGCAAGCGCATCAGCCGGGCATAGTTGGCCTCACAGGCAGCCTGCAGCCCGGCCAGGTCGACTCGATAGCGCTCGCGCAGCAGGTTCACTTCCACATACCTCGTACTTCGTCACGGTTCAGCGCCAGCCATTGCAAGCCGATGATGGTCGCCGCGTTGCAGATGCGCCCATCGCGCACGGCCTGCAAGGCATCTTCGAACGACCAGACCCGCACGCGAATGTCTTCACCCTCGGCCTCCAGGCCATGCAGCCCCCCTGCCCCTTCGCTGCTGCAGTGGCCAAGGAACAAGTGCACATACTCATCGCTGCCGCCTGGCGACGGGAAGTAGCGGGTCATCGGCCACAGGGCACTGAAAGTCAGGCCCGCTTCTTCTTCGGCTTCGCGGTGGGCGACTTCCTCGGGTTGCTCGTCCTTGTCGATCAGCCCGGCGACCATTTCGATCAGCCAGGGGTTTTCGGCCTTGCCCATTGCACCGACGCGGAACTGTTCGATCAGCACCACTTCATCGCGCAGCGGGTCGTAGGGTAGTACACACACCGCATCGTGACGCACGAACAGTTCACGGCTGATCTCGCGCCCCATGCCGCCCGCAAACAGCTCGTGGCGCAAGTGCACCTTGTCGAGCTTGTAGAAGCCCTGGAAGCAGTTTTCCCGCTTGACGATCTCGACCGCCCTGGGCACTGAGTTCAACGTGTCTGACATGGAAATCCTCGCTACCTCAATCACAGCATCGCGCCATCCTACTCCGCACGCCAGCGCGTTTCACCCCTTTCCAGCAACCATTCGCACAGTCGGGACAGCACGTGCGCACTCTGTTAGCTTAGTGGCGAACCGAAGGCCGCGCAGACGGTCAAAGGCCGACTTTTCCCTGTTTTTGCAAGGATCATCATGACCATTGTCAAACTGACTTCCGTGGCCGTGCTGGCACTCGCTCTGGGCGCCTGCCAGAGCCTGTTCACGCCCAACTACCGGACCCCGCTAGAGGTCAAACGCGACGCCTGGGAGCATGTAAAACCCGGTTGCAGCGAAAGCGATTGCCCGCTGGTGAACATCGACATGGTGCACTTCCCGGCCCTGCCCAAGCTTGACGGCATCGTCGAAAAGCGCTTGCTGCAACTGACCGAAGACAATCAGCATGGCACCGCGCCGGCCACCCTGCAGGCCTATGAACAGCAATACCTGGCCAGTGCCGACAAACGTAACAGCAGCTACCTGCAAGCCAAGGTACGCGAGCAGCATGACGGCCTGGTGATCATCGAACTGTCCAGCTACCTGGACAGCGGTGGCGCACACGGCATGCCTGGGCGTGGTTTCATCAACTACTCCCGCAAGCTGGACAAGGTGCTGACCCTGCAGGACATGCTGCTGCCTGGCCAGGAAGAGACGTTCTGGAAAACCGTCGAAGAGTCGCACCGCGCCTGGCTGATGAGCGTGGGCATGGACAAGGACGCCGAGTTCGTCAAGACCTGGCCGTTCAAGAAGTCGCCGCACATCGCCCTGACGTACGGCGCACTGGTGGTCAAGTACGAGGTCTATGCCATCGCGCCCTATTCCATGGGCCACGTGGAACTGAAGATCCCCTACCCGCGCCTCAATGGCGTGCTCAAGCCGGAACTGTTCCCCGGCCGCGGCTGAGGCTCAACAGCCCGTGCAGCACACCTGCCAGCAGCAATGCTGGCAGGGTGGCGCCCAGCTCGGGTGCATTGGCGGCAATCAGGTGGTAGGCCGCCACCCCTACGAACCAGGCCAGTAGCGCCTGCCAGTGCAAACCCTTGACCTGTACCGGCAGGCCACGGCGACGCACGACATAGTGGTCCACCAGCACTACGCCGAACAGCGGCGCAAACACCGAACCGATCAGCAACAGGAAGTTCTCGTACTGAGCCAATGGCGCCAGCAAGGCGATCAGGGTGCACAGCACGCCGATGGCCAGTGCCAGGTGCTCCACCTTCAACGGCAGCAGCACCCCGGTGGAGACCGCCGCCGAGTGGATGTCGGCGAATGCCTTTTCCGACTCGTCGAGCAGAATCAGCAGCAACGGAACCCCCATGCCGGCGCCAGCCAAGGCCAGCAACAACGCATTGACTTCGCCACTGGCGGCGAAGGCCAGGGTGTAGGCCACGCCCAGGCTCATCAGCCAGGTATTGCCGATGAAGTAGCCCAGCACGGTACCGCCGAACACGTGCCTGCCATTGCGGGCGAAACGTGAATAGTCGGCGATCAGCGGCAGCCACGACAGCGGCATGGCAATGACGATGTCGAAGCCTACTGCCAGCGACATCGAGCCATCCCCGGCGCGCCCCCACAACTCAGCCAGGTCGGCCTTGGCGAACAAGTTCCAGGTCAGCCAGACGCAGGCCCCCAGCAGCAACCAGATACCCCAGGCGCGCAACACCTTGCGCACGAACGCCAGTGGCCCGCTCACCGCCAGCAAGGTCGCCAGGGCACCAAAGCACAGGGTCCACAGCATCGGGCTGTTCCAGGCGCTGTGCTCACCGAACGCACGTGCGCCCAGCAGGCTGGCGGCATCGCGCATGACGATGATCTCGAACGCCCCCCAGCCCACCAGTTGCAGCAAATTGAGCACCGCCGGCAAGCGCGTGCCATGGCTGCCCAGGCTGAGCCTCAGGGTGCCCATGGCCGACAGCCCGGTGTCACTGCCGATGACCCCGGCGGCGCCCAGCAACAGCACGCCCACGCCGGTGCCCAGGGCAATGGCCAGTACGGCGCCAGCAAGGCCCAGGCCCGGCGCGAGCATGGCGCCGACTTGCAGCACCATCAGGCCGATGCCCAGGGAAAACCAGAGGGAGAACAGGTCACGCGCGCCGAAGATGCGCTGGTGGGTGGGGACCGGGTGGTCGGGGGAGAACGGGCTGGGTGATGTCATGGTGGGCGCTCGCCGGCAATGTTGTTGGTGTTCCTGGCGAGGACTTTGTCCTCGTATCGCGACACAAGGCCGCTCCCACAAAAAACGCGCTGGCCTTGAGCCTGGCGCGGTTTCTGTGGGAGCCGGCCCCTGCGTTCTTAGACTTTGTGGTACAGCTGGCTGCCTTCCTGGCGGAACCGCTCGGCCTGCTCACGCATGCCTTGCTCGACCGTGACGTCCACGGTTTCGATCTTGGCGGCGTACTCCCGCACTTCCTGGGTGATCTTCATCGAGCAGAACTTCGGCCCGCACATCGAGCAGAAGTGCGCGACCTTGGCCGACTCCTTGGGCAGCGTCTCGTCGTGGTAGGCGCGGGCAGTGTCAGGGTCGAGGCCGAGGTTGAACTGGTCTTCCCAGCGGAACTCGAAGCGCGCCTTGGACAGGGCGTTGTCGCGGATTTGTGCGCCGGGGTGGCCTTTGGCAAGGTCGGCAGCATGCGCGGCGATCTTGTAGGTGATGATGCCGGTCTTGACGTCATCCTTGTTCGGCAGGCCCAGGTGCTCCTTGGGCGTTACGTAGCAGAGCATGGCGCAGCCGAACCAGCCGATCATTGCCGCACCAATGCCCGAGGTGATGTGGTCGTAACCCGGGGCGATATCGGTGGTCAGTGGGCCGAGGGTATAGAACGGCGCCTCGTCGCAGCATTCCAGCTGCTTGTCCATGTTCTCCTTGATCAACTGCATCGGCACGTGGCCAGGGCCTTCGATCATGCACTGCACGTCATGCTTCCAGGCAATCTTGGTCAGCTCGCCAAGGGTTTCCAGCTCACCGAACTGCGCAGCGTCGTTGGCGTCGGCGATCGAGCCGGGGCGCAGGCCATCGCCCAGCGAGAAGCTGACGTCGTAGGCCTTCATGATTTCGCAGATTTCGTCGAAGTGGGTGTAGAGGAAGTTTTCCTTGTGATGGGCCAGGCACCACTTGGCCATGATCGAGCCGCCACGGCTGACGATGCCCGTGACCCGCTTGGCGGTCAGCGGCACGTAGCGCAGCAACACCCCGGCATGGATGGTGAAGTAGTCCACACCCTGCTCGGCCTGCTCGATCAGGGTGTCGCGGAACAGCTCCCAGGTCAGGTCCTCGGCCACCCCGTTGACCTTTTCCAGGGCCTGGTAGATCGGCACGGTACCAATCGGCACCGGCGAGTTGCGGATGATCCACTCGCGGGTCTCATGGATGTGCTTGCCGGTGGACAGGTCCATGACCGTGTCCGACCCCCAGCGGATGCCCCAGGTCAGCTTGGCCACCTCTTCCTCGATGGACGAGCCCAGGGCGCTGTTACCGATATTGCCGTTGATCTTCACCAGGAAATTACGGCCGATGATCATCGGCTCCAGCTCCGGGTGGTTGATGTTGGCCGGGATGATCGCACGGCCACGGGCAATTTCCTGGCGCACGAATTCGGGGGTGATCTCTTTCGGAATGTTGGCACCGAAGCTATGCCCGGCATGTTGCGCGTCGAGCAGGCCGGCGGCGCGCGCCTCCTGCAGCTTCATGTTCTCGCGGATGGCCACGTATTCCATCTCGGCGGTAACGATGCCCTGGCGGGCATAGTGCATTTGCGAAACATTGGCGCCGGCCTTGGCCCGGCGCGGGTTGCGCACGTGGGCAAAACGCAGCTTGGCCAGCTCGGCGTCGTTCAGGCGCTGCTGGCCGAAGTCGGAGCTCAGCCCGGCCAGGCGCTCGGTGTCGCCACGCGCGTCGATCCAGGCCGACCGCACGTCGGCCAGGCCTTTGCGCACGTCGATGATCACACTGGGATCGGTGTAGGGGCCGGAGGTGTCGTAGACCAGTACCGGGGCATTGGACTCGCCACCGAAATCGGTCGGCGTGTCGGCCAGGCTGATTTCCCGCATGGGTACGCGGATATCCGGGCGCGAGCCCTGCACATAGACCTTGCGCGAACGCGGGAACGGCTGCACGGACTGCTGATCGACTTTTGCCGATTCGCTGAGGTTGAACGTTTTTTCTTGTTGGGTCATCACAGGCTCTCCAGACGGCTTCCTAGCAGTGGAATGTCGGGGTGAACCTGAATGGCGCGGACGCATCCATTAGTGGATGCAGTGCCGGATATGGGGTGCCTTGAAGCTGCATGCAGCTGTGACAATCCCGGACCTGGCACAAGAGGCTCCCCGGGAAGGCGAGCAATCTTGTTCCCTACGCAGGCGCTAACCTGATCAGGTTCAACGGGATCCGCACCTCTGCGATCTCAGCCTTTGCTTCAAGGCACCCCGACAAGAACCTGCGCAGTCTAGACTGCTGTGGTCGGCAAAGCCAAGCGGGTTTCTGCGCAGATGATGAAAGGCGCGCCCGGCGATTGTTGCCGGGGGGCACATGGCACTAAACTGGCGCATCGCCAAATACTCAACGGTTCAGTAATTCAATTTCGTACAAGGATTGCCTTTATGCTGCGCAAACTCTCACTGGCAATAGCCGTGTCTTGTGCGTCCAACGGAGTGGCCTGGGCAGCGGACGCGCTCCAGACGGTCAAGACCGACCTGGTCAGCGTGTACCAGGAAGCGGTCGACAACAACGCCGACCTGGCAGCAGCACGCGCCGACTACGGCGCACGCCGTGAGGTGGTACCGCAGGCCCGCGCCGGCTTGCTGCCGAACCTGTCGGCCGGGGCCGAGATGATGAATACCCGCACCAAGCTGGACGAGCCGTCGATTACCTCCAACCGCAGCGGCAACGCCTGGAGTGCAACCCTGGCCCAGCCCATTTTCCGCGCCGACCGCTGGTTCCAGTTGCAGGCCGCCGAGGCGGTCAACGAACAAGCCGCCCTGGAGCTGTCGGCCACTGAGCAGAACCTCATCCTGCAAACGGCCCAAAGCTACTTTGCCGTGCTGCGCGCCCAGGACAACCTGGCCGCGACCAAGGCTGAGGAAGCCGCGTTCAAGCGCCAGCTCGACCAGTCCAACGAACGCTTCGATGTCGGCCTGTCGGACAAGACCGACGTGCTGCAGTCGCAGGCCGGCTACGACACTGCCCGGGCCAACCGGATCATCGCCGATCGCCAGGTACAGGATGCCTTCGAAGCGTTGGTAACGCTGACCAACCGAGAGTACAGCTCGATCCAGGGTGTGGTGCATAGCCTGCCAGTGCAGGTACCTACGCCGAACGATGCCAAGGCCTGGGTGGAAACGGCCGGGCGCCAGAACCTCAACCTGCTGGCCACCAACTATGCGGTGTCTGCCGCCGAAGAAACCCTGCGCCAGCGCAAGGCCGGCCATGCGCCCACCCTGGATGCGGTGGCCAAATACCAGAAGGGTGACAACGACAGCCTCGGCTTTACCAACCCTGCTCCCCAACAGAACGTTCGCTACAGCGGCGACGTCGAGCAGACCAGTATCGGCCTGCAACTGAACATCCCGATCTACAGCGGCGGCCTGACCAGCTCGCAGGTACGCGAGGCTTACCAGCGCCTGAGCCAGACCGAACAACAGCGCGAGAGCCTGCGCCGCCAGGTGGTGGAGAACACCCGCAACCTGCACCGCGCGGTGAACACCGACGTGGAACAGGTCCAGGCACGCAAGCAGTCGATCATCTCCAACCAGAGTGCGCTGGAAGCGACTGAAATCGGCTACCAGGTCGGCACCCGCAACATCGTCGACGTGCTCGATGCCCAGCGCCAGCTGTACACCTCGGTGCGCGACTACAACAACAGCCGCTACGACTACATCCTCGACAACCTGAGCCTCAAGCAAGCCGCGGGCACCCTGAGCCCGCAGGATCTACAGGACCTGGGGCGGTACCTGAAGGCCGACTACAACCCGGACAAGGACTTCTTGCCACCGGATCTGGCGGCTGCTGCAGCCAAGAACTTCGAGCGCCGCCCTTGAACTCAAGGAGCACGCGGACAGTGTAGGAGCGGCCTTGTGTCGCGAAAGGGCCGCACAGCGGCCCCGACAATCTTGCGGTCGTGCGAAAATCCCGAGGGCGCTGCGCCCCCTTTCGCGACACAAGGCCGCTCCCACAGGGATCGCGCCGCTGCGAATATCAGCGCATTAGCGCAGCCAGCCCATCGAGCAAGCGCTGCAATGCACCTTGGTTGGCCTGCATCACCGCCCTGCCCGCCGCGCCCATGCGCTGGGCATCCTGCGGTAACTCGACCAACCGCCGCACGGCCTCGGCCAGCCCGTCGGCATCGTCCACCCGCTGCAACGCCCCTGCCTCTACCAGCATTGCGCTGATTTCGAGGAAGTTGAACACGTGCGGCCCCATGATCACCGGCAAGGCCAGTGCTGCCGGCTCCAGCGGGTTGTGCCCGCCGGTCGGCACCAGGCTGCCGCCCACGAAGGCGATATCGGCCAGCGCATACAGAAACAGTAATTCGCCCATGGTGTCGCCCAGCAATACCCGGGTTTGTGCGTCGACGGGCGCGCCAGTGGAGCGGCGAACGGTGCTGAACTGCTCGCTGCAAAGCGCATGCACCGCATTGAACCGCTCAGGGTGGCGCGGTACCAGGATCAGCAAGGCATCGCCATGCACCTGCAACAACTGCTGATGCGCCTGCAGCACCAGCGCATCCTCCCCCTCATGGGTGCTGGCAGCAATCCACACCGGGCGCTGCTGCACCCCCCACTGCGCACGCAATGCCTTGGCACGGGGTCGCAGTTGCTCATCGATCTTTAGGTCGAACTTGATCGAACCGGTGACCTGCACGCACTCAGGACGCGCCCCCAGATCAAGGAAGCGCTGCGCCTCGGTTTGCGTTTGCACGGCAATCAGGCTCATCTCTGCCAGCATAGGCCGGGTCAGCTTGGCAAAACGCGCATAACCACGGGCCGAGCGCTCAGACAAACGCGCATTGGCCAGCACCACTGGAATACCGCGCTTGGCACACTGGTGGATGTGATTGGGCCACAACTCGGTCTCCATGATGATGCCCAGTTTGGGCTGCACATGGTCGAGAAAGCGCCCGGCCGCCCACGGCAGATCGTAGGGTAGGTAGCAATGCTGCACGCGCGGTTCGTCGGCGAACATGGCGCGAATGCGCTCGGAACCGGTAGGGGTCATGCAGGTGATCGTGATCGGCAGTTGCGGGTAGGCTTTGAGCAAGGCGCGCACCATAGGCGCCGCGGCAATGCTTTCGCCGACCGACACCGCGTGCACCCAGATACCGCCCTGGCGCATGGCCGGCAGCCTGAAGGCAAACCGCTCGCCGATACGCTGGCCATAGGCCGGCGCCTTGCGTGCGCGAAGGTATAGGCGCAGCGCGACCAGCGGCAGGCCCAGGTGAAAGAGCAAGGTATAGAGGGTTCTGTTCATGGCAGCGGAGTTTACCCGATCGCGCGCAAGTGCACTGCAAAGCGCTCGGCCAACAATTGCGCAGCAGGGCCCAGGGGTTCATCACGGCGCCAGGCCAGTTCCGCCACCAACGCCGGTGGGCGCCACTCACTGTCTAGCTCCACCATGTGCGTCTGGTATGTGGGGTACTGCACGACATGCCGTGGCAACCAGGCCCAGCCCAGGCCGCGCATCAACAGCTCCGCCAGAACGTAGAAGCTGTCGGCACGCCACACCTGCGGGCTGATGGCCTCGCCACCGGGGTAACCGCTTTGCTGCGGGGTGATCAGCAATTGACGATGGCGGGCCAGCTGTTGGCGAGTGACCCGGCCACGACCCGCCAGCGGGTGGTCGACCGCACAGACCGTGACCATTTCCACGCTGCCCAGGGCGCGCCGCTCCAGGGTTGCCGGGATGCTCTCGTGGTGAAAGAACAGCCCCAGGTCGGCGCGCCGCTCGACCAGTTTGCGCGCCACATCACCCTGGGCCCCGCTGGCCAGTTGCACCTCCAGCAGCGGAAAGCGGCTGGCCAATTCATCAAGGCTGTCAATCACCGGCTGGTAGGGCATGGCCTCGTCCTGCGCCACGCGCAGCAAGGCCTCCTGCCCGCGCATCAACGCCAGCGCACGGCCATCCAGGCGTTCGCACTGGCGCAGCAGTTCACGGGCATCTTCCAGCAGCGCGCTGCCGTTTTGCGTCAGTTTCGGCTGCCGGCCACTGCTGCGCTCGAACAGGGTGACGCCCAGGTCGGTTTCCAGCAAGGCGACCGCGCTGCTGATCGCCGACTGGGCCTTGCGCTGTTCACGGGCCACGGCAGAGAACGAGCGCAATTCTGCAACGCGCACAAAGGTTCGCAGTTGTTCGAGGTTCCACTGCTCGGCCATTGCCCTATCTCCAAAATTGATAGGTAATGACTTTACCGCATCCAGGTTGAGCCTAGAATGCCCGCCAGAACCGGAGGATCCCACCATGAACGCCTACACCTATCTCGCCATTGCCATCTGCGCCGAAGTCATCGCCACTGCTTCGATGAAAGCGGTAAAAGGCTTGAGCACGCCGTTGCCGCTGCTGCTGATGGTGGTGGGCTACGGCATTGCGTTCTGGATGCTCACCCTGGTGGTGCGCAGCATTCCGGTGGGTATTGCCTATGCCATCTGGTCGGGGCTGGGCATTGTGCTGATCAGTGTGGCGGCGCTGGTGATCTACGGGCAGAAGCTGGATGTGCCGGCGATGCTGGGGATGGCGATGATTGTCGGCGGGGTAGTGGTGATTCAGCTGTTCTCCAAGACCACCGGGCATTGAGCTGTGCCCCGCGAGGCAAGCCAGCGCCCACGGGGTAGCACTGGCCGGGTTTGCCGGCGGTAGGGCCCGCTGGGGGATACCCTGTATACTTGCCAGCTGTCCCAGTCTTCGAGGTACCGCCATGCCATCTGCCATTTCCACTGACGTGCTGATCGTCGGCGCCGGGGTCGCAGGCCTCTGGCTCAACGCACGCCTGCGCCGCATGGGGTATTCGACAGTGCTGGTGGAGCGCGCCAGCCTTGGCGGTGAGCAGACGATCAAGTCCCAGGGCATTATCCATGGCGGCACCAAGTACGCCCTGCACGGTGCCCTGACCGGCGCCTCAGAAGCTATTGCCGACATGCCGCGCCGCTGGCGCGAAGCCTTGAGCGGCAGCGGCGAGCTGGATCTTGCCGGCACCCGCCTGCTGTCCGATGCCCACTACCTGTGGTCGCCAGGCACCCTGGCCGGCAACCTCACCAGCTTCTTTGCCAGCAAGGCCGTGCGCGGCCGGGTCGATCAGGTAAAGGGCGAGCAACTGCCACCCGCCCTGCAAGACCGCGCGTTCAAAGGCAAGGTCTACCGCCTGGCTGAACTGGTCATCGACGTGCCCAGCCTGCTGGCCAACCTGGCCGAACTGGCAGGTGACAGCCTGCTGGCTGGCGAGCACATCGAACCGCTGCGCGAAGGTGAAGAACTGGTCGGCCTGCGCGTGGACGGCCGTGACATCCGTGCGCAACGCATCGTACTCAGCGCCGGCGCCGGCACCGCCGACCTGCTGCATGCCGTGGGGCTGCAGCAGCCGGCCATGCAAACCCGCCCTTTGCACATGGTGCTGGCCAAAGGCGCCAACCTCAAACCGCTGTACGCACACTGCCTGGGCAGTGGGCCAAAGCCCAGGGTCACCATCACCACCCACCCCGCGGCCGATGGCCAGTGGGTCTGGTACCTGGGTGGCGACCTGGCCGAAGCCGATGGCGTCGCCCGCGAGCCTGAGGCACAAATAGCCGCCGCCCAGAAGGAAATCGCCAGCCTGCTGCCTTGGGTCGACCAAAGCCAACTGCACTGGGCCACACTGCGGGTCGACCGCGCAGAACCGGCACAGTCCGGCCTGGTACGCCCGGACAACGCCTTCCTCGCCGAGCAACACCGCCTGCTGGTGGGCTGGCCGACCAAACTGGCGCTGGCGCCGGACTTCAGCGACCGCGTCATCAGCCATCTGCAACGCGACGGGATCCGCCCACAGGCGCATGCCGAGCTAGGCGACCTGCCTCGGCCGGTGCTGGGTGTGCCGGCCTGGGAGCGCCTGCTGCCATGAGCCTGCCCACCCTGCACGGTTTGCACCGCCCGCTGGGCAGCACCGGCTTTCAGGTTTCGCCACTTGGCCTGGGTACGGTCAAGCTGGGCCGCGACCAGGGCGTGAAATACCCCAATGGGTTCACCATCCCCAGCGACGACGAAGCCCGCATGCTGCTGGCCCAGGCCCGCGAACTGGGCATCAACCTGATCGATACCGCCCCCGCCTATGGCCGCAGCGAGGAACGCTTGGGCCCGCTGCTGCGCGGCCAGCGCGACGCGTGGGTGATCGTGAGCAAGGTCGGGGAAGAATTCGACGACGGCCAGTCACATTTCGACTTCACCGCCGCCCACACCCGCCGCTCGGTGGAGCGCAGCCTGCGCCGCCTGGAAACCGACCGCATCGACCTGGTGCTGGTGCATTCCGACGGCAACGACCTGGCCATTCTTGAGCAGCAAGAGGTGTACCAGACGCTGGCCGCGCTCAAACAAGAGGGCAAGATCCTTGGCTACGGCCTGTCCGGCAAAACCGTCGCCGGTGGCCTGAAGGCCCTGGAGCAAGGCGATTGCGCCATGGTCACCTACAACCTCAGCGAGCAGGCAGAACGGCCGGTGCTGGACTACGCTGCCGAGCACGGCAAGGCCATCCTGGTGAAAAAGGCGCTGGCCAGCGGGCACCTTTGCCTCGCGCCGGGTGTCGACCCTGTGAAGGCCAGTTTCGAACTGCTGTTCGCCCACCCGGGCGTCAGCAGTGCTATCGTCGGCACCATCAACCCGTTGCACCTGGCCCATAACGTGGCCACCGTTGCCCGTATCCTGGGCCAGCACTGAGTTACCCACGGCCCCCTGGGCCTGGAAACTGACCCGACGCAAGGAGGAGCCTCGTGGCGCGAACGCTGATCCGCAAGAACCCGAGCAACTTCAAGACACTGCCATTGCACGTGGAGGCGAGCGCCGAAGGGCTGATTTACCAGAGCATCGGCATGCCGCTGAATTTCGCCCAGACCCAACAGCGGCGCAAAGCCATCGAACTGCCCGACCCGCAGCGCTTCGTGGCCGAACTGGCAAACCTGGGCGTATCGGTGCGCCTGACGCTGCATTGGCAGAACCGCGATTACTGGGTGCTGGTGCGCCAGCGCCGGCAAGACCGGGGCGATGTGGTACTGAAACTGATTTCCGGCTACGTGCCGGCGCAGGAGCTGAACCTGCCCCTGCATACTGCCGTGCAGGAAGTGGCCGAAGAATGCCTGCTGGAAACGCCGGAAGGCTGGCTGGGCGGGCGCTTCAACGACACCTGGCTACCCGTCCCCTACGCTGCCGCCCTGCACTACCGCGAAACCCCGCACTTCGTGCTGGCCCCGCAATCCGGTGCCGCCCGGCCCGTACACTGTGGCCAGCTGCCCCTGCTGGAGCGGCCGCGGGCCTATGTGCACTTGCCCACGGCGTCGTTGCAGCTGATCTATGACATGCGTTTGCAGGTGCCGCGGGACGCCAAGAAACTCAGCTTGTTCCACGTTGACGAGCGTTTGGAAGGCGACCGACTGGTGGCGAGGCTCAACCGCAAGCGCCCTGACCTGTACCTGATGCCGTTGCAGGACGGCCAACCGCTGGCAGAGCTGTACATGTTGAAGAAGGACGAATTGGTGCCTGCAAGCACGCGCGGGCTGTACCTGGCCGAAAGCTTTGCCAGGCAGGAAGGTTGGGTAGTGGCGGACGAGCGGGTGCGCTGGAGGGATTGGGTCAAGCAGCAAGGCTTGGTGGAAAGCAAGCCGGCGCGGGCCTCACGCCTGCAACGTTTCGGCGACAAGGCGCGGGCGTTGCTGCAGCGGGCGCGCACCTCACTTCACAAATAAGATTCTGAAGCCTGCGTGGCCCCTGTAGGAGCGGCCTTGTGTCGCGAAAGGGCTGCGCAGCAGCCCCAGCTATTTGTGCATTTGCAGTGGAATCCTGGGGCTGCTGCGCAGCCCATCGCGACACAAGGCCGCTCCTGCACAGGCCAGTGAAAGAGTGGCGCTCGATCAGTGCTTGCGGATCTTCTCGACAATAGCCGTGGTCGAGCTGTTCTCGACCAGCCCCAGCACCTTCACGGTGCCGCCGTAGGCCTTGACGATGTCGGCGCCGACCACCTGGTCGATGCCGTAGTCACCCCCCTTGACCAGCACATCCGGCTTGACCTGGCTCAGCAGGTTCTCCGGGGTACCCTCGGAGAAGCTGATCACCCAGTCCACCGCACCCAGCCCGGCCAGCACGGCCATGCGCCGGTCGACGCTGTTGATCGGCCGGCCCGGCCCTTTCAGGCGGCTGACCGAAGCATCGTCGTTGACGGCCACGATCAGGCGATCGCCTTGGGCCCGCGCCTGCTCCAGGTAGGTTACGTGCCCGGCATGCAGGATATCGAAGCAACCGTTGGTGAAAACGATTTTCTCCTTGTGCGCCCGCGCGTCATCGATGGCCAGCAACAGCTGTTCCAGGCCCAGCACACCGCGCTCGGAGCCTTCCTCACGCTGGATCGCACGGCGCAGTTCAGGGGCGCTGATGGCGGCGGTACCCAACTTGCCGACCACGATACCTGCCGCCAGGTTGGCCAGGGCCACTGCGTGGGGCAAGTCCTCACCGGCGGCAATCGCGGCGGCCAGGGTGGAGATGACGGTATCGCCAGCCCCGGTAACGTCGAACACTTCGCGCGCCCGTGCCGGCAAATGCAGCGCTGGCTGGCCAACGCGCAGCAGGGTCATGCCGTGCTCGCCACGGGTGACCAGCAAGGCGCCCAGGTCCAGGTCCTGAAGCAGCTGCAAACCCTTGGCGACCAGGTCGCCCTCATCGACGCATCGACCCACGATGGTCTCGAACTCGCTGAGGTTGGGGGTAATCAGGCTGGCGCCACGGTAGATGGAAAAATCCTTGCCCTTGGGGTCGGCCAGCACCGGAATGCCCTTGCCCCGGGCCGCCTGGATCAGGGCCTGGTGGTTTTTCAGCGCACCCTTGCCGTAGTCGGACAAGACCAGCACCTTGACCCCTTCCAGCAGGTTGTCGACCTCGCTGGCCAGCGACAGCGGGTCGGTGGCGAAGGGCTCTTCGAAATCGATACGCAGCAGTTGCTGGTGTCGGCTCATGACCCGGAGCTTGACGATGGTCGGCTGGTGGGCAATGCGCTGGAACACCGAGCGCACCCCGGCAGCCTGCAGGCTGTTGGCCAGGCTGTCGGCGGCCTCGTCCTGGCCGGTGACGCCGATCAGCGACGCGGGTGCGCCCAGCGCGGCAATGTTCAAGGCAACGTTGGCCGCACCGCCGGGGCGATCCTCGATCTGATCGACCTTGACCACCGGCACTGGCGCCTCGGGCGAAATACGCGAAGTACCGCCATGCCAGTAGCGGTCGAGCATGACATCGCCGACCACCAGTACCGGGGCTTGATCGAAACGCGGCATGGACAACTTCATGGGCAACCCATATGGAAATAATGAACAGGGGCAGGATATTAGCACAGGGTCGTCAATGGCTTTACGGCCAGATAGCCCATGGAAAATTCCCGTGACAATCGGGGCCATGACGGCCCCGATCAAGGAGGGTTCAGGTGATGTCGGCCTTGGCCGGCTCATCCAGGCCCATGGCATGCAGGCGGGCATAATGGCCATTTGCCGCAAGCAACTCGGCATGGGTACCGCGCTCCACCAACCGGCCCTGATCCATGACCAGGATTTGGTCGGCCTTCTCGATGGTGGACAGGCGATGGGCGATGACCAGCGTGGTCCGCCCCTGCATCACGTGGTCCAGCGCCGCCTGGATATGCCGCTCGGACTCGGTGTCCAGGGCAGAGGTGGCCTCGTCGAGAATCAGCAGTGGGGCGTTTTTCAGCAGTGCACGGGCAATTGCCAGGCGCTGGCGCTGACCGCCGGACAGCAGCACGCCGTTTTCACCGACTTCGGTATCGAAGCCCTTCGGCAGACGGTCGACGAACTCCTTGGCGTAGGCATCGGCCGCCGCGGCTTCGATGTCTGCGCGCGGGGCGCCGGCCAGGTCGCCGTAGGCGATGTTGTTGGCCACGGTGTCGTTGAACAGGGTGACATGCTGGGTCACTTGCGACACATGGCGGCGCAGGTTGCGCAGGCGGTAGTTCTCGATCTCCACGCCATCGAGCAGAATCTGCCCTTTGCTGTGGTGATAGAAGCGCGGGATCAGCGCAGCCAGCGTCGACTTGCCACTGCCCGAGCGGCCAACCAGGGCGATCATTTGCCCGGGCTCGGCAGTGAAGCTGATGTCGCTCAGCACTTCGCGGTCGGTACCGGGGTAGGTAAAGCTGAGGTTGCGCACTTCCAGGTGCCCTTCCACGCGCTCCTTCTCGACCGTGCCGGTGTCCAGCTCAGGGGCTTCGTCCAGTTGCTCGAAGATGCTTTCGGCACCTGCAAGGCCCTTCTGGATGGTCGAGCTGACTTCCGACAACTGGCGAATCGGCTTGGGCAACAGGCCGGCAGCGGTGATGTAGGCGACCAGGTCGCCGGCGGTGGACTCGCCCCGCAGGAACAGCACCAGGAACATCAACGCGGCCATGGCGGTGTAGATCACCAGCTGCAACACCGGCGTGTACAGCGAACCGGTCTTGGTCATGCGCAGCTGCTTGTCGGTGTTGCTCAGGCTGGCCTTGCCGAAACGCTGTTCCTCATAGGCCTCACCACCGAAGCTGCGGACCACGCGATAGCCCTGGATGGTTTCAGAGGCAACGTGGGTGACGTCGCCCATGGCTACCTGGATCTTCTTGCTCTGCTTGCGGAATTTCTTGCTGGCAACGCTGACCATTACCGCGATGACCGGCAGGATGGCGACCATCACCAGGGTCAGGTGCCAGTTCATCCACAGCAGGTAGGCGAACAGGAACACCACCGTCAGGCCTTCGCGGATCACTACCTTGATGGCATCGGTGGCAGCGCCGGTGACCATGGTCACGTTGAAGGTGATGCGTGAAATCAGGTGCCCGGAGTTGTGGTTGTCGAAGTAGCGGTTAGGCAACACCAGCAGTTTGTTGAACAACTCCACCCGCAAGTCGTGCACCAGGCACAGGGAGACCTTGGCCAGGAAGTAGTTACCAAGGAACGAGCCCAGGCCTTGCCAGGCGGCGATCAGGATGATCAGCAGCGGCACGGCCTGAAGCAATTGCAGGTCGCGCAGGTACGGCACGTTGGGGAACAACACCGCTTCGGGGTTGCTCAGCCCATCGACGAAATATTTGAGGATGCCGGCCAGCATCGGCTGGGTCGAGGCGAAGATCACGAAACCGATGATGCTCAGCAGGAAAATGCCGACGTAGGGTTTCACATAGCCCAGCAGCCGGAAGTAGATCTTCAGGCTGGATGTGTGCTCCGCCAGTCGCGGTGTTTCGGCCATTATCAAGCTCGCTGTTCAGGTTGAACCGGAAATTTTACCACAGGCGTCATTTTCGGCACGCCCCCATGGCAGCATCATCGCAAGGCCGAGCTACAGGGCTGTGTGGGCGAACCTGTTTCCTACCCGATGAATCGAAGACACCATGCATGGTGCTACCGCATTATTTTCGGCATTATTGCCGGTCATTTTGCTCGCCAGACGACAAGGCCCTATTCATGCAATGCTCGCGGCTCAACCAGGTCGACTTCGACCAGCTGACAAACGGCGCCCAGGTGCTTGAGGCAGACAGCCATGGCGCCAAAGTCTACCTGCTCGCAGATGGTAATTTCCTCAAGGTTTTTCGTAGAAAACGTCTGATTTCATCTGCACTGCTGCGCCCGTACTCGCAGCGCTTCGTCGACAACGCTGCGCGCCTGGCACAACTGGGCATTCCCACCCTCGAGGTGATCAGCCAACACAAGCTCGACATGCCAGGCCGCACCGCGGTGCTGTATCGCCCTCTGCCGGGGCGCACCTTGCTGCAAATGTCTCGGGATGAAGGTTTCAGCTGGGATATCTACCTGCCGCGCCTGATCGAACTGATCCGCCAGCTGCACCGCAGCGGTGTGTATTTCCGCTCGCTGCACCTGGGCAACGTGGTGGTAACCCCTGACCAGCGCCTGGGCCTGATCGATGTAGCCGACATGCGCTTCCTGCGGCCGCCGCTGTCAGCGCGCATGATCCGGCGCAATGTGCAGCACATGGTGCGTTACATAGAGCGGGAAAACCTCGGCGAGCGCTTCCCCCTCGCTGCATTCGAGGGCGCCCTGCTCGCGCGTTGAGGTCAGCCGAGACATCGCTCGGCCAGCATCAATCGACGTTGTCGGGGGGGGGCCTTGCTGCGGGCAATCGCGGGCATGACTGCGTTGTTACTGTACAAAAACGGTAATACCTGCGCCGATCAAGGCCCCGGCCACCAGCGTCAATGCCAGCTTCATCCGGTCACGCTGACGGCGCTTGGCCTTGCGCTCCACTTCAATGGGTACGGTCACGTGATTACCGAACCCAGTGTGCAATACCGCATCACCTTCCAGCGTGACCGCTGTCAGGTTGAGCTCGGCATAACGCCGGGACAGCGCCTTTTCTCCAGCATAGGCGGCAAATGGCGCACAGCGCTGGTAATCGCTCAACCGCCGCAGGCCGGGGTTCAACGAAAACGCCTGCCATTCGGCCTTGTCCGACAACAGGGGGTAGCACGGCACGCCGGCGATCACCTGCCGATCCCCGAGGTGAATGTACGGGCTGTGCACGGCCAGGTCGTGGGCGTGGCTGCGCAGCCACACCTGCAGCAGGTCGGGGCTGGCAGCCAGAATGGCCTGCGAGTCCTCGACGAAGCCTTGGCGATAGAAGTGCCAATCGTCCTCGCAATGGAAGATGTAGGGCGTCTTGACGTGGCTGTAGGCCAGGTCGATAGACGCCAGCTGGCCTAGCTTGGGGCGGTTGACGAACACCTTGCAGTGCGGTTTCCAGTGCTCTGGCACAGCGTCATGCACGGCATCGTCACCTGAATCTTCGGTGATGAATACCTCGCGTATGGGCGCCGTGTTGTAGCGATCGAAACTCTCAAGGGTGTCTTTGAGCAGGTCGAACCGCCCACAACTGGTCACGACAAGCGTGACATCACTCTCATTTGAAAAGCGCACCGGACTCCCCCCGCGTTGCGACTGTCGGCTTTCAACGCCCGTTCCTGGGCGCCAAAGCTCTTATGTTAGAAGCCCAGCTTCAGGCGCAGCCGCTGCCATGCTGATAATGGCGGGCGGGGCCTGAGCGCTGGGCGCATGTGCTCGACGATGCTACGGCCTACAGCGCCGAAGCTGAAACGGGAAACCGCCAGATGGCGGCCATTTTCGGCAATCTGCCGCGCCAGCTCAGGCTCGGCACGCAAGCGTCGCAGCTTGGCCTGAAGGGTCGGGATGGTGTCATACAACACCACGTTGTGCATGTCCTGTAGACCCAACGCACGGTTTTCCTGCTCGCCCTGGTCATAGGCCAGCAGTACACAGCCGCAGGCCATGGCCTCGAAGTTCTTGATCATGTATTCGCCCATGCCGACATCGGCGCTGACGAAAAACCGGATTCGGTTGAGCGTGTTGCAATAGTCTTCGCCCGACTTGGTGCGGGTTACCAGCAGGTCCTCGACCTGCCCCAACTCGTCCAGCAGCGCCTTGCGGCCGCTGTACGCCACGCTGTTGACACTGCCGACGAAGGCCAGTTCGATATCGCGCTCGCGCCCTTGGTCAGCCAGCAACTGCTCGTCATAACCCTTGGGCACGAATACCGCATCGAAGCCTTCCTGGCGCAGGCGCTCGCTGACCATGTAGCCAGAGCTGATCACACGCGCCCAGGGCAGTTGCCGGTAGTGGGCGCTGAACTTGCCGGTGTACTTGCACGGGATGTAGTTCTGGTAAGCGTCGTGCTCGAGTATGACCAGGTTCGGCACGGTACGAATGAACGCGACCTGGCGGATTTCCTGCTTGAAGCGCAGAAAGAAAACAATGCGGTCATAGCGCTCGACCTGCACGTGGCGCTTGAAGTAGCGGCGCAGATTGCGTTGGTCTTCGCTGGTCAACCAGCGCAGGTCGCATTCGCAGTTGGCCGCGACGCCGTCGTACAGGCGATCCAGGATCGCGCGCTGTTCCTTCTGTACTAGAAATAGGACTTTCATCATGTTCCTTGGGCGCTCTGCGCCAACGCGGTCAGTTTTACAGCTCACGCCGCCAGAACAGCTCATGCCGGCGCACCGCCTTGCGGAAGAACTCGTTCTCCCCATAAGGCGACGGGCGGCGACCGGCCAGCCACCGTTGCAGCAAGCGGCGCAGGCGACGCTTGAAGGGGGCAGGCGGTTGCAGGTCGTGCATCATGCCCAGCGCCATTGCCTTGTTACGCTGGCTGGCCAGGTCCAGTACCAGGCTGCAGGGGGCCCAGGCCTGATCCGCGCTCAACTGCGGCGGCAACGCCACGCCGTCACCGCTATCGCCCATTGGCCAGCGATCGTTGTCATGCAGGTGGTTGGCGTAGCACAGCAGGGTCTGTGGCTTCCAGGCCAGCCCCTGCAAGGCTTCGAGCACCGCGGCCTGGGCGCAGACATGATCGGGGTGCGGGTCCAGCTGGGGGTGCGGCAGCACCAGCACTTCGGGCCTGGCCAACTCGAGCACAGCCCGCAAGTCGGCCAACAGGTTGTGCCAGGTAGGGGCACCGTCCTGGTCGGCGGGCAGCGGGAACGGGTTGAACTGGCGGAACGGGCGGATATCGGCCATGTCGGCTTCACGAGACGCCGCAGGCCGATCGGGCGCCGCCTGCATGGCAGGCAATTGCAGGCAGAAGTAGCCCAACTGCACACAACGAGATTCCGCCACCCCGGCCCAGCGCGGCACGGTAATGCTGTCCCAGGCGCGCAGGCGACCTTTCAGGCGAGCGGCTTCGGCCTTGCCCAGGCCCATCTGCCGATAATGCTCGGCCTCGATTTCACCGGCGGTCAGCGTGACCACCCAGGCTTCCTGCGCTTGGCTGTACAGCCCGTAGGCAGCCAACTCGGCGTCATCGGCATGGGGTGCAATCACCATTACCCGCCGCCGTTGCAGTTCGACCGCCGGGGTTATCCACAAGCGCGGCTGGCCCAGCAGCCGGCAATGCCGGCCACGCAAGCGCAGTGTGCCGGCCTGCAGGGGCGCGGCCAGGCCGGTGAGGTTGAGATAACGCAAGCCGGCGACACCGCGCTCGAAGGTTTGCTGGTCGGTCTGCTCGCCCGCCAGCAGTTCGACCCGCGGATCGAGAAAACGCCCCAGCCAACTGCTTTTTATGTGCAGTTCGAGCACCAGGGTTTCCCCGCCCTGCAGCACGCAGTCGGCCTTGAGCAGACCGGCCTGCAAGCGCGCGGCCACGGGCCGGGTGTGCTCCCCGAAGTCGTAGGCGTAATCTTCGCCCGGGGTGTAGAACAGATGGTCGGCAAACCACGCCTCATGCGCAGCCCACAGCAGCGGCAACAGCAAAAGCGGCAGCCACCACCAGGTGGCCAGGCCCAAGGCGACCAGCCCGGCCAGCCCTGCCAGCAGCGCCAGGCGTTTGTTGCGCCGGTGGCGCTTGAGCAACTGCTGCTTGCGACTCATGCCTGGTACACCGGCACGGGGTTGCACCAACGCTCCTTGTACTCGCGGTCGGCACGACCGAACGAGAACCGCAGCGGCTTGTTGCGCGCTCGGGCGTCGTCCCAGGCCGCCTGGGTGTTGAGGAAGCTCAACACGCTACCTGGGCTGAAGGCCTTGGTTTCGGGGTCGACACCGCCGTTGATGTACTCCACGCTGACCCACTGCGGTGCCTCGACGCGGTACACCAGCTGGATCGCAATCGGCTTGCCGTCCAGCAGCAGTACCGAGCCGATCAGCAGCTCACGCAGACGCTCCAGTACATCGGCCATGCGCTCGGCACCGGTGGCCGGGAAGCCCCAGCGGCGCTGGAACAGGTCGCAGTACATGCTGGCGATTTCCTGTGCGCTGAACGCGCTGATCGGGCGCACCACCCCGCCCGCCTCTTCCAGCAGGCGCAGCTCGCGGCGCTGGTTGTAGCGGAACTTCTTCGACAGGTCTTCGTGCGCGCGGGCCATGGCCAGCTGTTCCTTCTGCACCTTGAGCCCGCTGAAGCGGCCCTGGTTCAGTTCGGACAGGTAGCGCACGCTGTGACGCAACGGTGCGCCGGCATCGGGTGCGGCCGGCAGGATGATTTCGGCGTTGCCGAGGTCGAACAGGGCTTTCTTGCCGGCGCGTTTGAGCACGTCCTTGGACAGGGCCAGGTGGCGCCCCCAGGTCGCAATGGCAGCTTTCAGCTCGCCATTCTGGTGCCAGCCAAGGTAGCGCACGGGTATCTGCGCCAGGTCAGCCAGTTGCTCGACCACCAGCGGGTGAGTCGCGACGCTGCCGCCAAAGCGGGCCCACGCCTGGGCATAGGCGTGGGCGTCGATCACTTGCCAGCCGCGTTCGCGCCAAGCCTGAATACGATTGAGCATCACCCCTGCCCCACCAGCGCACGCACCTGCGGCAATTGCCAGAAAGCCTCGCGCACGGCCTGGTCGGAAAAGCGCTCACGCAGGCGTTGCAGCATGTGTTCGGCACAGGCCTGGCGCTGCTGCCCGTCGAGCACGGCCATATGTTCCAGGCCCTGGGCCAACTGCCCGGGGTCGCCCAGCGGGAACAGCACGCCAACGCCCTCGACCACCTCGCGGGCACCGCCACAGGCGGTGGCCAACACGGGCACCCCGGCTACCATGGCCTCGAGCAGGACCATACCGAACGGCTCATGGTCGGAGCTCAGGGCGAACACGTCGAAAGCCCGGAAGTAACGGCGCGCGTCCGGCACCTGGCCAAGGAAGTCGACCTGCCCGGCAATACCCAGTTCGCCAGCCAGGGCCTTGAGCTTGCCTTCCAGCCGCCCCTTGCCAAGGATCGCCAGCCGGGCGCCGGCCGGCAGCCCAGGCAGTGCCTGGGCAAAACCGCGCAACAGCGTGGCCTGGTCCTTGTCCGGGTGCAGCCGGCCGACATTGCCGACGATCCATGCCTGCGCATCCAGGCCCAGCGCCTGCCGCGCCTCGGCGCGCGGCACCTGGGCCGCCTGCAGGGCCTCGATGTCGATACGGTTGTACAGCGTCTGGATGCGTTCGGCCGGCCACTGCGGCAAGCAACGGCGCATGTCGTCGCGTACGGCATCCGACACCCCGAGCAGGCTCAGGCGTTTGCCGAACAGGTTGGCGAAAATGCGCCGCCCCTTGCGCTGGTAGTCACCAAAGGCATGGTGCACGCCGATCACCGGCAGGCCAGTAGCCAGCAACGCCACATAGATCGGCTTAAAGCGGTGGGCGATGCAGAACGCAAAATTGCGCTCGGCCGCAATCCGCCGCAGGGCGCGGATCGCGCCCAGCTTGAGACCACGCACGGCCTTGGAGCTGAAGCCCAGGAACAGCACCTCGTCCGAGGCGCAACCCGCCGCTACTTGCGGGTCGGCAGCACCCGTGAGGAACACCGTGGTCACCCGGTAGCCACGCCCCTGGAACAGGCTGGCGTACTGACGGGCACAGTCCAGAAACGGCCCGTCATAGCCATGGCAGAACTGCAGGATGCGCGGTTCAGAGCGGCTGGTCATAGGCGGCAGCGCCGTCCTTCACAACCAGGATGTCTTCCATGATCAGGTATTGCAGGTCCGAGCCGAAGAACATGTTCAGGGCGTCGGTCGGCGAGCAGATCATCGGCTCGCCACGGCGGTTCAGCGAGGTGTTCAGCGACACGCCGTTGCCGGTCAGGTCTTCGAGCGCCTTCATCATGTCGTAGTAGCGCGGGTTGTACTCGCGCTTGAGCACCTGGGCACGCGAGGTACCGTCCTCGTGAACCACCTCCGGCACACGGGTTTTCCACTCTTCAGCCACTTCGAAGGTGAAGGTCATGAACGGCGCCGGGTGATCGACCTTGATCATCTGCGGGGCGACAGTGTCGAGCATCGACGGGCAGAAAGGTCTCCAGCGCTCGCGGAACTTGATCTGCTCGTTGATACGGTTGGCGACGCCCGGCACGCTCGGGCAACCGATGATCGAACGCCCGCCCAAGGCGCGCGGGCCAAACTCCATGCGGCCTTGGAACCAGGCCACCGGGTTGCCATCGACCATGATCTTGGCGATACGCTGCGGCATGTCGTCGAGCTTGCGCCACGCCGGTGCATTCGGGTGCCGAGCGCAGGCAGCGATCACGTCCTCGTTGGAATAGGACGGGCCGAGGTAGACGTGCTCCATCTTCTCGACCGGTACGCCACGGGCGTGGGACACGTAGGCCGCAGCGCCAACCGCAGTACCGGCGTCGCCGGAAGCCGGCTGCACGAACAGCTCTTTGACATCCGGGCGGGCGATGATCTTCTGGTTGAGCTTGACGTTCAGCGCGCAGCCGCCGGCAAACGCCAGCTTGCCGGTTTCGCGCAGGGTGTCGCCCAGGTAGTGGTCGATCATCTGCAGGGCGATCTTCTCGAACAACGCCTGCATGCTGGCCGCGTAATGGATGTACGGCTCGTCGGCGATATCGCCTTCGCGCTTGGGCCCCAGCCATTCGATCAGCTTGGGCGAGAAGTAGAAGCCCTTGCCCTTTTCTTTATGGCGGCGCAGGCCGATGACGTTGGCGTATTCGGTGTTGATCACCAGTTCACCATTCTCGAAGCTGGCCAGGCGCGAGAAGTCGTATTTGCTGGCATCGCCATACGGCGCCATGCCCATGACCTTGAACTCGCCATCGAGCATCTCGAAACCAAGGAACTCGGTAATGGCACCGTACAGGCCACCCAACGAGTCCGGGTCGAAGAATTCCTTGATCTTGTGGATCTTGCCGTTTTCGCCGTAGCCAAAGAAGGTGGTGGCGTACTCGCCTTTACCGTCGATGCCGAGGATGGCCGTTTTTTCCTTGAAGCCCGAGCAGTGATAGGCACTGGAAGCATGGGCCAGGTGGTGCTCGACCGGCTCGATCTTGATCTTTTTCGGGTCGAAGCCCAGTTGCTCCAGGCACCAGACGATCTTCTTGCGGTAGCGCTTGTAGCGGCGGTTGCCCATCAGGATTGCATCGAGGGCGCGATCCGGGGCGTACCAGTAGCGCTTGGCATAGTGCCAGCGCGCCTTGCCGAACAGGCTGATGGGCGCGAACGGGATGGCAACCACGTCGACGTCGGATGGCTTGATGCCTGCCTGCTCCAGGCAGAACTTCGCCGACTCGTAGGGCATGCGGTTCTTCGCATGCTTGTCACGCACGAAGCGCTCTTCTTCGGCGGCGGCAATCAGCTTGCCATCAATGTACAGGGCCGCGGAAGGGTCATGGCTAAGGGCGCCGGACAGGCCAAGAATCGTCAATGCCAAGGGATTAGCCTCTTCATTCGGTAGAGATGCGCCAGCGGCCGCTTGGGCGGGTGGCGACTAAAAGGCGGGATTATAACGCAAACATGTGCGCAACGCGGCAACCTGTACCGACCTCATCGCCGGCAAGCCAGCTCCCACAGGGATCGCATCAGGGCTGACAGGTGTTTGCCACAAGGTATGCAGCGCCTGTTAGAGCGAGCGCCGCCCGCGCGGCGCATCGCGAGCTGCGCTCGCTCCTACGTTTGTTTCGGGCCAATTATTCCTGTGGGATTTGCGCGCGAACGCCTTGGCGCATGCCTCAAAATCGCGTCGTACGAACAAGGCGGCCGCGCGCATCTGGCACAGGGGTTACTGGCCCGAAACAAACGTAGGAGCGAGCGCAGCTCGCGATGCGCCGCGCGGGCGGCGCTCAATCTCACAGGCACTGAAGATGCAGCGGCTACCCTTGCCAGGAACCATAGAATCTCCCACAGGTAGAGCATCGCCCTTGAGGCCTGCGCTGTCCCTGTGGGAGCTGGCTTGCCGGCGATGAGGCCGTTACAGCCAACCAGGACTACTCGGCGATCAGCCAGTCCATGCGGTAGCTACCGGCAGTCTGCGCCAGCTCGTTGGCCAGCCACGGCAGCAACTCCTTGAGCTCGTCTTCCAGCCCCCACGGCGGATTGGCGATGGCCAAGCCAGAACCATTGAGCCCCTGGGGGCTGTCCTGATGGTGCACATACAGCTCCACCCGCAGCAGCTTGGGTGCGCCGGTGCTGGTCAGGTCCTGGTAATAGCGTGTCAACGAACGCTGGTCCTTGATCGGGTACCAGATGGCTGCAACTGTCTGGCGCATGCGCCCAATGGCCTCTTTCATGGCCGTGGTGCAGCGCTTGAGCTCATCGGCCTGCTCGAACGGCGGGTCGATCAGCATGATCGCGCGCTTTTCCTGCACAGGCAGCAAGGCCCGCGGCACGTACCAGCCTTCACCCAGGTGCACGGTAACGCGCGGGTCTTTCTTCATGTTCTCCTTGAGCAGCGGCCCGTCTTCCGGGTGCTTCTCATTGAGCAGGGCACGGTCCTGCTGGCGCATCAAACGCCGGGCCAGCTCAGGCGAACCAGGGTAGTAGCGCAGCTCGCCGTCGGCGTTCAAACGCTTGATGACGCGCAGGTAGTCAGCGGCCATGGCCGGCAGGTCATCGCGGTTCCACAGGCGGGCCACACCTTGCTGATACTCGCCGGTGCGGCTTGCCTGGTCGCCCTGCAGGTCGTACAGGCCAAGCCCTGCGTGGGTATCGATGTAGGCGAACGGCTGCTCCTTGCGCGACATCAGGGCGATGAGGCGGGTCAGCACGATGTGTTTGAGGACGTCGGCGTGGTTGCCGGCGTGGAAGGCGTGACGATAGTTCATGGCAACTCCTGCGAAGGCGGGAAGTTTACCTTGCCTTGCAGGCGGCGTCAGGCCTGACCGTCGATCGGCGGCGGCTTCTTCGCGGGCTCGCCCGCTCCCACACGGATCGCACTGGTTTCAGGTTCCGTGCAAACCCTGTGGAAGCAGGCGCCGCCGGCTCAGCGGGTATTACTTGTCAGCGTGGTACGCCGCATCAGCCGTCTCGAAGCGCTGCACCATCGCCTGCGAAGGGCTGCCCAGCTTGCTCACCACGAAGATGGCAATGCTCGCCAGCAGGAAGCCCGGGATGATTTCGTACAGGCCCCAGACATCGATCTGCTTCCACAGGATCACGGTCAGTGCACCGACCACGATACCGGCCAGCGCGCCGTTACGGGTCATGCCTTTCCACAGGACCGAAATCAGCACCACCGGGCCGAAGGCTGCACCGAAGCCGGCCCAGGCATAGGCCACCAGGCCCAGCACACGGTTTTCCGGGTTGGCCGCCATGGCGATGGCGATCAGGGCCACGGCCAGCACCATCAGGCGGCCGACCCACACCAGCTCACGCTGCGACGCATGCTTGCGCAGGAAGGCTTTGTAGAAGTCTTCGGTCAGGGCACTGGAGCAGACCAGCAACTGGCAGCTCAGGGTGCTCATCACCGCCGCCAGAATGGCCGACAGCAATACGCCGGCAATCCAGGGGTTGAACAGAATCTTCGCCAGTTCGATGAACACGCGCTCGTGGTTTTCGGTAACCGGGCCAGCCAGATCAGGGTTGGCCGAGAAATAGGCGATGCCGAAGAAGCCCACGGCGCAGGTACCGGCCAGGCACAGGATCATCCAGGCCATGGAGATGCGGCGGGCGTTGGCAATCGACTTCACCGAGTCGGCCGCCATGAAGCGCGCCAGGATGTGTGGTTGGCCGAAATAGCCCAGGCCCCAACCCATCAGCGAGATGATGCCGATGAAGGTTGCGCCTTTGAACATGTCGAAGTTGGCCGGGTTGACCGCTTCGATGGCCGCGAAGGTAGTGTCGAAGCCACCTGTGGAGATCAGCACGATCACCGGCGTGAGGATCAACGCAAAGATCATCAGCGACGCCTGGACCGTGTCGGTCCAGCTCACCGCCAGGAAGCCACCCACGAAGGTGTAGGCGATGGTGGCGGCAGCGCCAGCCCACAAGGCGGTTTCGTAGGGCATGCCGAAGGTGCTTTCGAACAGACGGGCACCGGCAACGATGCCGGAAGCGCAGTAGATGGTGAAGAACACCAGGATGACGATGGCGGAAATGATGCGCAGCAAGCCGCTATTGTCGTCGAAACGGCTGGAGAAATAATCCGGCAGGGTCAACGCGTCACCGTTGTGCTCGGTTTGCACGCGCAGGCGACCGGCCACGAACAGCCAGTTCAGGTAGGCACCCACGGTCAGGCCGATGGCGATCCAGGCCTCGGACAGGCCAGCGAAGTAGATGGCGCCCGGCAGGCCCATCAGCAGCCAGCCACTCATGTCGGAAGCACCGGCAGACAGTGCGGTTACCACGCTGCCCAGGCTGCGCCCGCCCAGAATGTAGTCGGAAAGGTTGTTGGTGGAGCGATAGGCGGCGAAGCCGATCAGCACCATTGCCGCGATGTAGATCACGAAGGTGATCGTTAGTGGGTTGCCCATGTGTGTGCCCTGGCGTTTGTTTTTATCTCATGCACAACCGCAGCGTTTGCGGTTGCACCCAGGCGGCGAATGCTATGCAACAACGCAAAGTGGGTGCAACCATTTTTCATTTGCAAGTTGCACCTGCCCGTGCATTTTCCGACGAAGCCGATTTTTTGCCCCTTTTTGGAGCGAAGAGGTCGTTTTCGCGATTTAACCGCGCCAAAAACGACCCCTCGCCCTGTACGGAAATCACTGTCGGACGAGTTGCACCTTTTCCTCGAAAAATTCGGGTTGCACCTGGTTGCACCCGAATTGTCCTACAGCTAATCTTGGTGCCAGCTTAGGCCACAGCCGTGGCAATAACGAGGATAAGAAATGGCGACGACCACCCTTGGGGTCAAACTCGATGACCCTACCCGTGAGCGACTAAAGGCAGCAGCGCAGTCGATAGACCGCACGCCGCACTGGTTGATCAAGCAGGCGATCTTCAATTACCTGGAGAAGCTCGAGGGTGGCGCGACCCTGAACGACCTCAACGGCCATGCCGGCAGCCTGGCCGATGACGCCGGTGAGGTCCAGCCTGACCATGGTCACCAGTGCTTCCTGGAATTCGCCGAGAGCATCCTGCCCCAGTCGGTACTGCGCTCGGCCATTACCGCCGCATACCGCCGCCCCGAGCAGGAAGTGGTACCGATGTTGCTGGAACAGGCGCGCCTCAGCGCACCGCTGGCCGAGGCGACCAACAAGCTGGCCGCCGGCATTGCCGAGAAACTGCGCAACCAGAAAAGCGCCGGCGGCCGGGCGGGCATCGTTCAGGGCCTGCTGCAGGAGTTCTCGCTGTCTTCGCAGGAAGGCGTGGCCCTGATGTGCCTGGCCGAAGCCCTGCTGCGCATCCCCGACAAGGGCACCCGTGACGCACTGATCCGCGACAAGATCAGCAACGGCAACTGGCAGCCGCACCTGGGCAACAGCCCGTCGCTGTTCGTCAACGCCGCCACCTGGGGCCTGCTGCTGACCGGCAAGCTGGTCAGCACGCACAACGAAGCCGGCCTCACCTCCTCGCTCACCCGCATCATCGGCAAGAGCGGCGAGCCGATGATCCGCAAGGGTGTCGACATGGCCATGCGCCTGATGGGCGAGCAGTTCGTCACGGGCGAAACCATTGCCGAAGCCCTGGCCAATGCCAGCCGTTTCGAGGCCAAGGGCTTCCGTTATTCCTACGACATGCTCGGCGAGGCCGCCCTCACCGAGCACGACGCGCAGAAATACCTGGCGTCCTACGAGCAGGCCATCCACTCGATCGGCAAGGCTTCGCATGGCCGCGGCATCTATGAAGGGCCGGGCATCTCGATCAAGCTGTCGGCGCTGCACCCGCGCTACAGCCGGGCCCAGTACGAGCGGGTGATGGAAGAGCTGTACCCGCGCCTGCTGTCGCTGACCTTGCTGGCCAAGCAATACGACATCGGCCTGAACATCGACGCCGAGGAAGCCGACCGCCTGGAGCTGTCGCTGGACCTGCTCGAGCGCCTGTGCTTCGAGCCGGCGCTGGCTGGCTGGAACGGCATCGGCTTCGTCATCCAGGCCTACCAGAAGCGCTGCCCGTACGTGATCGACTACGTTATCGACCTGGCCAAGCGCAGCCGCCACCGCCTGATGATCCGCCTGGTCAAAGGTGCCTACTGGGACAGCGAGATCAAGCGCGCCCAGGTCGAGGGGCTGGAGGGCTACCCGGTATACACGCGCAAGGTGTACACCGACGTGTCCTACGTGGCCTGCGCACGCAAGCTGCTGGCCGTACCCGAGGCCATCTACCCGCAATTCGCCACCCACAACGCCCACACCCTGTCGGCCATCTACCATATTGCCGGGCAGAACTATTACCCGGGCCAGTACGAGTTCCAGTGCCTGCACGGCATGGGCGAGCCCCTGTACGAGCAGGTGGTCGGCAAGCTGGCCGATGGCAAGCTGAACCGCCCATGCCGCGTCTATGCTCCGGTGGGCACCCACGAAACGTTGCTGGCCTACCTGGTGCGTCGCCTGCTGGAAAACGGCGCCAACACCTCGTTCGTCAACCGCATTGCCGACCACTCGATCTCGATCCAGGAACTGGTCGCCGACCCGGTCACCAGCATCGAACGCATGGGCACCCAGGAGGGCAGCATCGGCCTGCCGCACCCGCGCATCCCATTGCCGCGTGACCTGTATGGCAGCGAACGGGCCAACTCGGCCGGTATCGACATGGCCAACGAGCACCGCCTGGCTTCGCTGTCCTGCGCCATGCTGGCCACCGCTCACAATGACTGGAAAGCCGCCCCGCTGTTGGCCTGCGCCGCCAGTGAAGCGGCTGCGGTAGCGGTGCTGAACCCGGCAGACCACCGCGATGTGGTAGGCCATGTGCAGGAAGCCACGGTCGCCGACGTGGACAATGCCATCCAGTGCGCCATCAACGCGGCGCCGATCTGGCAGGCCACCCCGCCGGCAGAGCGCGCCGCGATTCTGGAGCGTACCGCCGACCTGATGGAGGCAGAAATCCAGCCATTGATGGGGCTGCTGATTCGCGAAGCCGGCAAGACCTTTGCCAACGCCATCGCCGAAGTGCGCGAGGCGGTGGACTTCCTGCGCTACTACGCGGTGCAGGCCCGCAACGACTTCAGCAATGACGCGCACCGCCCGCTGGGGCCGGTGGTCTGCATCAGCCCATGGAACTTCCCGCTGGCGATTTTCACCGGCCAGGTAGCCGCAGCCCTGGCTGCCGGCAACCCGGTACTGGCCAAGCCTGCCGAACAGACCCCATTGATCGCCGCGCAGGCCGTGCGCCTGTTACTGGAAGCCGGCATTCCGGAAGGTGTACTGCAGTTGCTGCCAGGGCGCGGTGAAACCGTGGGTGCCGGCCTGGTTGGTGACGAGCGGGTCAAAGGCGTGATGTTCACTGGTTCCACCGAAGTCGCGCGCCTGCTGCAGCGCAACGTCGCCGGCCGCCTGGACAACCAGGGGCGGCCGATCCCGCTGATCGCCGAAACCGGTGGCCAGAACGCAATGATCGTCGACTCTTCTGCGCTCACCGAGCAAGTGGTGATCGACGTGGTATCGTCGGCCTTCGACAGTGCCGGCCAGCGTTGCTCGGCCCTGCGTGTGCTGTGCCTGCAGGAAGACTCCGCCGACCGCGTGATCGAAATGCTCAAGGGGGCCATGGCTGAAAGCCGCCTGGGCTGCCCGGACCGCCTGGCAGTGGACATTGGCCCGGTGATCGACGCCGAAGCCAAGGCCGGTATCGAGAAGCACATCCAGGGCATGCGTGAAAAAGGCCGCTCGGTCTACCAGGTCGCGATCGCCGATGCCGCCGAGATCAAGCGCGGCACCTTCGTCATGCCGACCCTGATCGAGCTGGACAGCTTCGACGAGCTGAAGCGTGAAATCTTCGGCCCAGTGCTGCACGTGGTGCGCTACAACCGCCGCAACCTCGACCAGTTGATCGAGCAGATCAACAACTCCGGCTATGGCCTGACCCTCGGCGTGCACACCCGCATCGACGAGACCATCGCCAAGGTGGTGGAAACCGCCAACGCCGGCAACATGTACGTCAACCGCAACATCGTTGGCGCCGTGGTAGGCGTGCAGCCCTTCGGTGGTGAAGGCCTGTCTGGTACCGGCCCGAAAGCCGGCGGCCCGCTGTACCTGTATCGGCTGCTGTCGACCCGCCCGGCCGACGCGATTGGCCGCCACTTCCAGCAACAGGATGGCGAAGGCAAGCCGGACCGTACCCTGCATGAGCAACTGGTGAAGCCGCTGCACGGTCTGAAGGCCTGGGCCGAGAGCAATCAGCTGGCCGACCTGGCCGCGCTGTGCGACCAGTTCGCTGGCCAGTCGCAGAGCGGCATCGCCCGCCTGCTGCCAGGCCCGACCGGTGAGCGCAACAGCTACACCATCCTGCCGCGCGAGCATGTGCTGTGCCTGGCCGACAATGAAACCGACCTGCTGGCGCAGCTCGCCGCGGTGCTGGCTGTTGGCAGCTCGGCGGTGTGGGCTGACAGCGAACCGGGCAAGGCCTTGCGCGCGCGCCTGCCGCGTGACTTGCAGGCCAAGGTGAAGCTGGTGGCGGACTGGAGCAAGGATGAAGTGGCGTTCGACGCCGTAATCCACCATGGCGACTCGGACCAGCTGCGTGGCGTTTGCCAGCAGGTGGCCAAGCGTGGCGGGGCGATCGTGGGTGTGCACGGGTTGTCCAGCGGGGATCATCAGATTGCGCTGGAGCGGCTGGTGATTGAGCGCGCGGTTAGTGTGAATACTGCGGCGGCCGGTGGTAACGCCAGCTTGATGACGATTGGCTGAGGCTGAGGGTTGTTGAGGGGAAGGGAGAGCTTTGGCTCTCCTTTTTTTATGGGTGTCCGCCTTGAGATTGGGGGTGGGCTGACAGGTGACCGACACAACATTTTCAGCGCCTGTGAGATCGAGCGCCGCCCGCGCGGCGCATCGCGAGCTGGCGCTCGCTCCTACGTTTGTTTCGGGCCAGTGAGGCCTGTGACAGGCGTGCGCGACCGCC
>NZ_RHQO01000011.1:85251-117219 GCF_003935475.1 Pseudomonas sp. p99-361
GGCGGCGCATCGCGAGCTGGCGCTCGCTCCTACGTTTGTTTCGGGCCAGTGAGGCCTGTGACAGGCGTGCGCGACCGCCTTGTTCATACGACACAATATCAAGCCATGCGCCAAAGCGTTCGCGCGCAAATCCCACAGGAATGATTGGCCCGAAACAAACGTAGGAGCGAGCGCCAGCTCGCGATGCGCCGCGCGGGCGGCGCTCGGTCTTACAGGCGCCGAAGCTGCTGCGGCGAACAAAGCGGGCATCCGTGACCGAGCAGGTGCCACACTATCTTTCCAAGATGCGCGACTCAGAGTTACGCCAAAGCCACCAGATACCGACAGCCTGGCGAAACTTCGCTCATTTTCGCCCAACGGTACCCACCGCTGACTTAAAACCCTACGGGTATTGGCGTGGTCTTTCCCGTCGCTCGCAAAAAAACGTCCCTCATCCCCTCGGGAGGTTACGAAGTTTGCGGCTAATGCCACACCAGTCCAGAGATCACTTTGGACGTAGGAAATTTCTGCGACGCACGTAGGTACCAAGACTGATAGCTGCATGCCTTTTCATCTCGCAGGTGCTGGAATGCTTGCTGCGAGCATCTGGTTCCGTTGACGCTCACTCAACCCCGCCCCTTCCCCGTCAATCAACATCCGACGCTCCAAATACGAGGATCTGTGACTGAACATCATTTGTATCGATCATGGTAGCCAGTCTTATTCGGCCGATCCTAGACTCGCCTCAAGCCCGCTCAAGGACCGCCCCCATGCCCGAGACCCTGCTCAGCCCCCGCAACCTCGCCTTCGAACTCTACGAAGTCCTCGACGCCGAAGCCCTCACCCAGCGCCCACGCTTCGCCGAACACAGCCGCGAAACCTTCGACGCCGCGCTGACCACCGCGCGCACCATCGCCGAGAAGTTCTTCGCCCCGCACAACCGCAAAGCCGATGAAAACGAGCCGCGCTACGTCGACGGCCGCGCCGAGCTGATCCCCGAGGTGAAACCCGCCGTCGACGCGTTTCTGGAGGCCGGTTTCCTCAACGCCAACCGCGACTACGACGCAGGTGGTATGCAACTGCCCAGCCTGGTCTCGCAAGCGTGCTTCGCGCACTTCCAGGCCGCCAACGCCGGCACCACAGCCTACCCGTTCCTGACCATGGGCGCGGCCAACCTGATCGAAAGCTTCGGCACGCAGGAGCAGAAGCGCCTGTTCCTGCAGCCGATGATCGACGGGCGCTTCTTCGGCACCATGGCCCTGACCGAACCCCACGCCGGCTCGTCGCTGGCCGATATCCGCACCCGCGCTGAACCTGCCGGCGACGGCAGCTATCGGCTCAAGGGCAACAAGATCTTCATCTCCGGGGGCGACCACGAGCTGTCGGAAAACATCGTGCACATGGTACTGGCCAAGCTGCCGGACGCCCCGCCTGGGGTGAAGGGCATCTCGCTGTTCATCGTGCCCAAGTACCACGTCAACCCCGACGGCAGCTGCGGTCCGCGCAACGATGTGCTGCTGGCCGGGCTGTTCCACAAGATGGGCTGGCGCGGCACCACCTCCACGGCGCTCAACTTCGGTGACAACGGCCAGTGCGTCGGCTATCTGGTCGGCCAGCCGCATCAGGGCCTGGCCTGCATGTTCCAGATGATGAACGAAGCGCGTATTGGCGTCGGCATGGGCGCGGTGATGCTGGGTTATGCCGGCTACCTGTATTCGCTGGAATACGCCCGCCAGCGCCCGCAGGGCCGCCTGCCGGACAACAAGGACCCGCACAGCAGCGCGGTGCCGATCATTCAGCACACCGATGTGAAACGCATGCTGCTGGCGCAGAAAGCCTACGTCGAAGGCGCCTTCGACCTTGGCCTGTACGCCGCGCGCCTGTTCGACGACACCCAGACCGGCAGTGATGAGAGCGCCCGCAACCAGGCGCAGGAACTGCTCGATCTGCTGACCCCGATCGTCAAGTCCTGGCCCTCGGCGTTCTGCCTCAAGGCCAACGAACTGGCGATCCAGATTCTCGGCGGCCACGGCTACACCCGCGAATACCCGGTGGAGCAGTACTACCGCGACAACCGCCTGAACCCGATCCACGAAGGCACCGAGGGCATCCAGTCGCTCGACCTGCTCGGCCGCAAGCTGGCGCAGAACAATGGCGCCGGCCTCAAGCAACTGCTTCGCCGAATCGCCGCCACCGGCGAGCGCGCAAGCCATCACCCCAACCTCGACCCGCTGCGCCAGCCACTGGAGCAACTGGTCAACCACCTGCAAGGGGTCACCCTGACCCTGCTCGCTGACCTGGCCCAGGGTAAAGTCGCCGGCGCCCTGGCCAACTCGGCCTTGTACCTGAAAGCATTCGGCCACTGTGTAATCGGCTGGCGGTGGCTGGAACAGGCAGTCCACGCCGAAATCGGGCTGCTCAAGGCCAACGCTGCCGATCGCGACTTTTACCTCGGCAAGCTGCAGGCCGCCCGTTATTTCCTGACCTGGGAAGTACCAGGCTGCCATAATGAGCTGGCATTGCTTGAGGCGCGCGACGACACTTGCCTCACCATGCAGGACGAGTGGTTCTAAGGGGGAGCCACCGTGTACACGGAGGCTTGCACATGTTCGATACCAGCGCCCTGCTGCGCCAGCGCTTTGCCGCGCTGCGCAGCACGGCCGAATTGTTTTCCCTGCGCCATGTGAAACAGTCGCACCAGGCGCTTTCGGTTCGCCGCAATGTGGCCGAGCCACCCTCGTTCAGCCAGGACGAGGGCGCGATGCTCACCGTACGGGTCAATGGCGTGGAGGCCTATGCGGCCACCGCCGACCTGTCGCCGGCCGGCCTGCAGCGCGCCCTGGAGCAGGCCGAAGCCCTGGCCCGGCAGATCGCCCGGCATAGCCTGCTGGACCTGCGCGGGCAACCCGTGCCCAGCGCCCGCCACGACCACATCTCGCCCAACCTCGACCAGCCCGTGCCCAGCCTGGCCGACTGCCTAGGCCTGCTCGCCGCGGAATCAGCCAGCGTACCCAAGGACAGCCGCCTGGTGGACTGGCAGGCCAGTCTGGGCCTGAGCCTGGTCGAGCAGACCTACCTGAACTCAGCCGGCGCCGAGCTGCGCCATGCCCAGCGCTTTCTGTTCCCGGGGCTGGGGGTAACTGCCAGCAACGGCCAGGACAGCCAGAGCCGCAGCCTGGGCCGCGACAATTTCGGCCAGCAAGGCGGTTACGAGATCGTTGAGCGTTGTGGCCTGATTGGCGCCGCCAGCCGGGTCGCCGACGAGGCCCTGCAGTTGCTGCTGGCCCCTAATACGCCCAGTGGCCCGCGCGACCTGCTGTTGATGCCCGACCAGATGATGCTGCAGATTCACGAATCGATCGGCCACCCGCTGGAGATGGACCGCATTCTCGGCGACGAGCGTAACTACGCGGGCACCAGCTTCGTCAAAGCCAGTGACTTCGGCTACCTGCAGTACGGTTCCAGCCTGCTGAACGTGACCTTCGACCCGACCATCGGCGAAGAACTGGCCAGCTACAGCTTCGATGATGACGGCACTCCGGCCAGCAAGCAGTTCCTGATCCGCGACGGCCTGCTGCTGCGTCCACTGGGTGGCGCTTTGTCGCAGTTCCGCTCCGGCCTGGACGGTGTGGCCAACAGCCGCGCCTGTGGCTGGAACCGTGCGCCGATCGACCGCATGGCCAACCTCAACATCGAGCCGGGCGAGCACTCCCTCGAACAACTGATCGCGGGCATCGAGCACGGCATCCTGATGCGGACCAACCGGTCCTGGTCCATCGACGACGCGCGCAACAAGTTCCAGTTCGGCTGCGAATGGGGCCAACTGATCGAGAACGGCGAGCTCAAGGGCATCGTCAAGAACCCCAACTACCGGGGCATCTCCGCACAGTTCTGGCGCAACCTGGCAGAGGTCGGCGACCGCAGCACCTTCCAGGTACTGGGCACGCCCAACTGCGGCAAGGGCGAACCCAACCAGGTGGTGCGCGTGGGCCACGCCTCGCCAGCCTGCGTGTTCCGCCAGATCGACGTATTCGGAGGGGACGCCTGATGAAACACGCCTTTGAAACCCTGGCCGGGGAGGTGCGCGCCGCCCTGGAAAGTGGCGAGCAGTTCACCCTTGGCTACAGCGCCGAGCAGTCCCAGTTCGTGCGCTTCAACCACGCCAAGGTGCGCCAGGCCGGGCATGTCAGCCAGGCCAGCGCGCAGCTGCGGCTGATCCGCGACGGTCGCCAGGCCGAGCAGCAGGTGACCTTGAGTGGCGATGCGCAACTGGACCGCCAACGCTTGGCGGATGCCCTGGCGCAACTGCGCCAGACCCTGCCACTGCTGGCCGTCGACCCTTACCTGCGCCTGGACGAAAGCGCCTGGCACAGCCACAGCCAGCAACAGCAGCCGCTACCTGAACTCAGCGATGTGCTGGCGTTGCTCGACCGCGAAGCGGGTGACCTGGACCTGGTCGGCATTTATGCCGCGGGCCCGGTCTGCCGGGGCTTCGCCAGCTCGTTCGGTGCCTTCGGCTGGCACCAGGCCAACAGCTTCAACTTCGACTGGAGCCTGTTCCACGAAAATGGCCAGGCGGTGAAGGCCAACTACGCCGGCCAGGTGTGGAACCCCGACGACTTCACCGCGCGCCTGCGCCAGGCGCGGGAGCAGTTGGGCTTCCTCGGGCGCCCGGCGGTCATCCTCGAACCCGGCAGCTACCGTGCCTACCTGGCCCCGGCGGCGATGGACGAAATCGCCGGCATGCTGTGCTGGGGCGGTTTTTCCGCCCAAGCGCTGGCCACCGGCAATAGCGCCTTGCAGCGCCTGTACAACGGCGATGCACGGCTGAGCCCGCTGGTGAGTTTCACCGAGCAGGTTAGCGGCTCGCTGAGCCCGGCGTTTTCCGACGAAGGCTCACCGCGCCTGGATGTGCCGCTGATCCAGCAAGGCCGGGCGGCGCAACGGCTGATCAGCGCGCGCAGCGCCGCCGAATTCAAGCTGCTGGCCAACGGCGCCGACAGTTACGAGTCGCCCTGCGCACTCAGCCTGGCACCGGGTGGCCTGCCCATGGACGAGGTCTTGCAGCGGCTGGGCACTGGGCTGTACATCAGCAACCTGTGGTACCTCAACTACTCGGACTTGCCAGCAGCGCGCATGACCGGGCTGACCCGGTTCGCCACCTTCTGGGTAGAGAACGGGCAGATCCAGGGGCCGGTGAGCACCATGCGCTTCGATGACAGCCTGTACAGTTTGCTCGGCAGCCAACTGGAAGACCTGACCCAGGAGCGCGAGATGATCCTGTCGACCAGCACCTATGGACAACGCAGCACCGGGTCGAGTCATTTGCCAGGTGCGCTGGTCAAAGGCCTGACCCTGACATTGTGATTGGACTTGCCGGCCCTTTCGCGGCTAAAGCCACTCCTACAACGAACGCGTAACCCTTGTAGGAGCGGCTTTAGCCGCGAAGAGGCCGGCACTGACAAACGAGGAAGTCATGCCCGAACGCACCCCGCTAGACCCCGCCACCGCCCGCTGGATCCCCTGGGTGGTCGCCATCGCCTTCTTCATGCAGTCCCTGGACGGCACCATCCTCAACACCGCGCTGCCGGCCATGGCCCGCTCGCTGGCCGAAGACCCGCTGCGGATGCAGGGCGTAATCATTGCCTACATGCTCACGGTGGCCCTGCTGATACCCGCCTCGGGCTGGATCGCCGACCGCTTCGGCACCAAGCGCATCTTCTTCAGCGCCATCCTGCTGTTCAGCTTTGGTTCGCTGCTATGCGCCGCCGCCAACAGCCTCGGCTTCCTGATCTTCGCCCGTGTGGTGCAGGGCCTGGGCGGTGCGCTGATGCTGCCGGTCGGGCGGCTGGTGGTGTTGCGCGCCTACCCGCGCAGCGAGCTGGTACGCATCATGAGCTTCATTACCATCCCCGGCCTGCTCGGGCCACTGCTGGGTCCGACGGTGGGCGGCTGGCTGGTGGAGATCCTCAGCTGGCACTGGATTTTCCTGCTCAACCTGCCTGTCGGCCTGCTGGGCTGCTACGCCGTCTGGAAGTTCATCCCCGACCTGCGCGGCGCTGAACGCACCCGCTTCGATACCCCTGGCTTCCTGCTGTTCGGCGCCGCGATGGTGCTGATCACCATTGCCATGGAGGGGCTCGGCGAGCTGCACCTGCCGCACCTGCGGGTGATGCTGCTGCTGTTTGCCGGCATGGCGTGCCTGGCCGCCTACTGGCTGCGCGCCGGGCGCGACCCCGAGCCGCTGTTCTCGCCCAGCCTGTTCCGCGTGCGCACCTTCGCCATTGGTATCCTGGGCAACCTGTTCGCGCGCCTGGGCAGCGGCGCCCTGCCGTTCTTGGTGCCGTTGCTGCTGCAAGTCGCACTGGGTTATTCGCCGGCCCAGGCCGGCATGAGCATGATCCCGCTGGCGGCGGCGGCAATGGTGGCCAAATCCCTTGCCAGGCCGCTGATCGAACGCTTCGGCTACCGCATCATCCTGACCAGCAATACCTTGCTGCTGGGCCTGCTGCTGGCCAGCCTTGGGCTGGTTGACGAGCAGACGTCCTATGCCGTGTTGCTGATCCAGCTGGGGCTGCTGGGCGCGGTCAACTCGATGCAGTTCACGGCAATGAACACGGTAACCCTGATCGACCTCGACGATGCCAGCGCCAGCAGCGGCAACAGCCTGCTGTCGGTGGTCGCGCAGCTGGCGCTGAGCCTGGGCGTGGCCTGCGCCGGCGCCCTGCTTGGCGGCTTCACTGCCGCCGGCAGTGCCGAAGGCGTAGACACCACGCTGGGCGCCTTCCAGCTGACCTTCGTCACCATCGGCGTGATGGCCATGCTGGCGGCGGCGATCTTCCTGCAGCTGGCACCGACGGACGGAAGGCGTGCCCGTCGTCCGGAACACCACATGGAGTCTTAGGGCGAATGGCCACGAGGCTGGTAGACTATGCGGCATTTTTCGCTTCGCACCGCAGGCCCGCCTCGTGACCACCGAATCCACCGCCTTTGCCACCTTGCCGCTGTCCACTGCCATGCTGGTCAACCTGGACGCCCTCGGCTATGCCGCGATGACACCGATCCAGGCCCAGAGCCTGCCGGTCATCCTCAAGGGCCAGGACCTGATTGCCCAGGCCAAGACCGGCAGCGGCAAGACCGCCGCCTTCGGCATCGGCCTGCTGAACCCGATCAACCCGCGTTACTTCGGCTGCCAGGCCTTGGTGCTGTGCCCGACCCGCGAACTGGCCGACCAGGTCGCCAAGGAACTGCGCCGCCTGGCCCGCGCCGAGGACAACATCAAGATCCTGACCCTGTGCGGTGGTGTTTCGCTGGGCCCGCAGATCGCCTCGCTGGAACACGGTGCGCACATCATCGTCGGTACGCCTGGGCGCATCCAGCAGCACCTGGACAAAGGCACCCTGGTACTCGATGGCCTGAACACCCTGGTGCTCGACGAGGCCGACCGCATGCTCGACATGGGTTTTTTCGATGCCATTGCCAGCATCATCGGCAAGACCCCATCGCGCCGCCAGACCCTGCTGTTCTCGGCCACCTACCCGGCCGGCATCAAGCAGTTGGCTGCCGACTTCATGCGTAACCCCCAGCAAGTGAAAGTCGAGAGCCTGCACACCGACAACCAGATCGAGCAGCGCTTCATCGAGATCGACCCAGAGCAGCGCCTGGAGGCGGTGACCCGCGTGCTGGGCCACTATCGCCCGCAGTCATGCGTGGCGTTCTGCTTCACCAAGCAGCAGTGCGAAGACGTGGTTGCCCACCTGACCGCCAAGGGTATCGTCGCCCAGGCGCTGCACGGCGACCTGGAGCAGCGCGACCGCGACCAGGTTCTGACCATGTTCGCCAACCGCAGCAGCTCGGTGCTGGTGGCCACCGATGTGGCCGCGCGCGGCCTGGACATCGATGGCCTGGACATGGTCATCAACGTCGAGTTGGCACGCGATGCGGAAATCCACGTGCACCGCGTGGGCCGTACTGGCCGCGCTGGTGAGAAGGGCCTGGCGGTGAGCCTGGTTGCCCCGGCAGAAGGCCACCGCGCCCAGGCCATCGAGCAACTGCAGAAGAGCCCGCTGCGCTGGGACCAGCTCGACAGCCTGAAGAACAAGGGCGGCGAGCCGCTGCTGCCGGTGATGAGCACCCTGTGCATCGCCGCCGGGCGCAAGGACAAGCTGCGCCCTGGCGACATTCTCGGGGCGTTGACCGGTGATGCCGGGATCCCGGGCAAGCAGGTGGGCAAGATCGCGATCTTTGACTTCCAGGCGTTTGTGGCGGTGGAGCGGGCGCTCGCCAAGCAGGCCATGCAGCGCTTGAACAGCGGCAAGATCAAGGGCCGGTCCCTGAAAGTCCGCATCGTCTGACATTTTTTGGGGCTGCTTTGCAGCCCATCGCAGGCACGCCAGCGCCCACAGGGTCGCCACAGGCCTTCAGGCTTGTGCAGTACCTGTGGGAGCTGGCTTGCCTGCGATGAGCCGCACAGCGGCCCCGGCTATCCATGAGGTACCACCGTGCACTCCACCGACGTGATCATCCTCGGCGCCGGCGCCGCCGGCCTGATGTGCGCCCAGCTCAGCGCCCGCCGCGGCCGCCGGGTACTGTTGCTCGACCACGCCAACAAGCCAGGCAAGAAGATCCTCATGTCTGGCGGCGGGCGCTGCAACTTCACCAATATGTACACCGAACCGGCCAACTTCCTCTCGCACAACGCCCATTTCTGCAAATCGGCGCTGGCCCGCTACACGCAATGGGACTTCATCGAGCTGGTGTGCAAGCATGGCGTGGCGTACCACGAGAAGAAGCTCGGCCAGTTGTTCTGCGACAACAAGGCCAGCGACATCCTCGACATGCTGCTGGCCGAATGCGACGAGGCCGGTGCCGAAATCCGCATGCACACCAGCATCGAACAGATCGAAAAAACCGAAAGCGGCTACCTGTTGCAGACCAGCGGCGGGCAGTTCGCCTGCCAGTCACTGGTGATCGCCACCGGTGGCCTGTCGATCCCGACCCTGGGCGCCACCGGGTTCGGCTACCAGGTCGCGCGCCAGTTTGGCCACACCCTGCTGCCGACCCGCGCCGGGCTGGTGCCGTTCACCATCACCGAGCCACAACTCAAGGCATTGTGCAGCGAGCTGTCCGGCACTTCGCTTGATTGCACGGCCACCTGCAACGGCACCAGCTTCCGCGAAAACCTGCTGTTCACCCACCGTGGCCTGAGTGGCCCGGCAATCCTGCAGATCTCGTCGTTCTGGGAAGCCGGTGACACTGTCGAGATCAACCTGTTGCCCGACCGCGATGCACTCACCTGGCTGCAGCAGATGCAAACCGAGCGCGCCAATGCCGAACTGAAGACCGTGCTTGGCGAAGTGTTCACCCGCAAGCTGGCCAACCTGCTGGCCGAGCAGTGGTTCGAGTCCAGGCCCATGAAGCAGTACACCCCGGCAGAACTGGCGCACATTGCCGAGAAGCTGGCCAACTGGCAGGTGGTGCCTGCGGGCACCGAGGGCTACCGCACCGCCGAAGTGACCCTGGGCGGCGTGGATACCCGCGAAGTGTCGTCCAAGACCATGGAATCGCTGAAAAGCCCCGGGCTGTACTTTATTGGCGAAGTGCTGGATGTCACCGGCCACCTGGGTGGTTTCAATTTCCAGTGGGCCTGGGCATCGGCCAACGCCGCAGCGCAGTTCGTGTAGAGTAGAATCCATTCAGCAGCACGGAACGCTTCTTGCTGGCCCGTGCCCAGCGCCGGAATCTGGGCCGCTTCGCGCCCCTTTGCGGGCATGCCCGCTCCCACGGGGTTTTGTGCAGTACCTGTGGGAGCGGGCGCGCCCGCGAAGGGCCGCAAAGCGGCCCCAGTAACCGGTTCTGAAAGGTATTCCTCTGATCACTGCCTAGCAGGCCAACATGTCATCGAGCTCGTTCCGTCAGTCACTGCGTCGCCTGTGGGGCCAAGACAAGTTCAGCTATAGCATCCGGGTCACCATCGCCCTCACCGGCAGCCTGGCCCTGTGCTGGTACCAGAACGAGATGGCCCTGCTGATCCCGCTGTTCCTCGGCATCATCGCCAGCGCCCTGGCCGAAACCGACGACAGCTGGCAGGGCCGCCTCAGCGCCCTGGCCGTCACCCTGGTGTGTTTCGCCATTGCTGCGCTGGCGGTCGAACTGCTGTTCCCCTACCCCTGGTTCTTCGCCATCGCCCTGGCCCTGGCAGCGTTTAGCCTGACCATGCTCGGCGCACTGGGCGAGCGCTACGGGGCCATTGCCTCGGCAACCCTGATCACCGCGGTGTACACCATGATCGGCGTAGACCAGCGCGGCGGCCAGGTCACGGATTTCTGGCACGAGCCCATGCTGCTGGTGGCGGGCGCGGCCTGGTACGGGCTGTTATCGGTATTGTGGCAGGCGCTGTTCTCCAACCAGCCGGTCCAGCAGAGCCTGGCCAAGCTGTTCTTCGAGCTGGGCAGCTACCTGAAACTCAAGGCCAGCCTGTTCGAGCCGGTGCGCACCCTCGACGTCGAGGCCACACGCCTGGCCCTGGCCCAGCAGAATGGCAAGGTGGTGGCAGCCCTGAACGCGGCCAAGGAAATCATCCTGCACCGGGTCGGCAACAGCCAGCCAAACTCCAAGGTCAGCCGCTACCTGAAGCTGTATTTCCTGGCCCAGGACATCCACGAGCGGGTCAGTGCCTCGCATTACCCTTACAACGCCCTGACCGAAACGTTCTTCCACAGTGACGTGATGTTCCGCTGCCAGCGCCTGCTGCGCAAACAGGGCTCGTCCTGCCAGGAGCTGGCCCGTTCGATCCGCCTGCGCCAGCCTTTCGTGCTGGCCAGCGGTTATCCCGAGGCCCTCGAAGACCTCAACGCTGCGCTGGAGCACCTGCGCCTGCAAAATAACCCGGCCTGGCGCGGCCTGTTGCGCTCGCTGCGGGCCCTGGCCGCCAACCTGGCCACGCTCGACCGCCTGCTCAGTGCCGCGAGCAACCCCGACAGCCTGGCCGACGCCAGTGACAGCAGCCTGCTCGACCGCTCGCCACGCTCGCTCAAAGACGTGTGGACGCGCCTACGTACCCAGCTGACACCCACGTCGCTGCTGTTCCGGCATGCCTTGCGCCTGCCCTTGGCGCTGTCGATCGGCTACGGCATGGTGCACCTGATCCACCCCACCCAGGGCTACTGGATCATCCTCACCACCCTGTTCGTCTGCCAGCCCAACTACGGTGCGACCCGGCGCAAGCTGGTGCAGCGCATTTTCGGCACGGCCATTGGCCTGACCGTCGGCTGGGCCTTGTTCGACCTGTTCCCCAACCCGCTCATCCAGTCGCTGTTCGCCGTAGTTGCGGGGGTGGTGTTCTTCGTCAACCGCACGACCCGCTACACCCTGGCCACGGCCGCGATCACGCTGATGGTACTGTTCTGCTTCAACCAGATCGGCGACGGCTACGGCCTGTTCCTGCCGCGCCTGTTCGATACCCTGGTGGGCAGCCTGATTGCCATCCTTGCGGTGTTCCTGTTCCTGCCTGACTGGCAGGGGCGGCGCCTGAACAAGGCGCTGGCCAATACCCTGGCCTGTGCCAGCGTGTACTTGCGCCAGATCATGCAGCAGTATGCCCACGGCAAGCGCGACGACCTGGCCTACCGCCTGGCCCGGCGCAATGCCCACAACGCCGACGCGGCGCTGTCCACCACCCTGGCCAACATGCTGATGGAGCCGGGGCATTTCCGTAAGGAGGCCGATGTCGGCTTCCGGTTCCTGGTGCTGTCGCACACCCTGCTCAGCTACCTCTCGGGGCTGGGCGCGCACCGCGATACAGCATTGCCGGCCCAGGCCCAGGAACAGTTGATCGAAGGTGCCGGGCAAAGCCTGGCCAGCAGCCTGGACGAAATCGCCAACGGCCTGGCAGCGCGGCTGCCCGTGGCCATTCACAGCGATGCCGAAGAAGCGCTGGCCAACGCCCTGGAGCAGATGCCGGATGAGCTGGATGAACATCAACGGCTGGTGCAGACACAACTGGCGCTGATCTGCCGGCAGTTGGGGCCATTGCGGACCTTGGCCGCGCACCTGATCAAGGAAGGCAACCCGGGCTGAGGCCTGACCCGGCCTTTACCCACGAAGAGGCCGGTAACGCCACCCAAGCTCAAAAGCCATGCTGGCGCAGCAGCCGGGCATAGCTGCCATCGGCCTTCATCGCTGCGATCGCCTGCTCGAACCGCTCGACAATCCGCGCACGCTCCGGGTGCTTCAGGCTGACCAGGATATGCAGGGTGTTCTCCCCCAGCGGCGGCTCAACCAGCACCACCTCGTCACGCACCTGCTGCGGTTCACGCTGCAGGTTGTAGCGGGCAACGTACTCGTCTTCCACCGCCAGGTCTACTCGCCCTGCTGCGACCATGCGCAGTGCCGAGGAAAAGGTGCGCACCGCCACCTTGTGCAGGCGCGGATCGCCGTCGAACCCAGGGGAATAGGCGTAATCACGCACGACAGCGATGGTGTAGGGGTAAAGGTCCGACTGTTGCCGGTAGCGTATCGCCTGGCCTTTTCGCTGCAGCAAGCGGATACGGTTGGTCAGGTATGGCGTGGAGAACTGCCCGATGCTGGCGCGCGCCTCGTTGTACCAGGCATCGATCAACACGTCGTAGCGCCCTTGCGCAACGCCCTGCAGCGCCCGCGCCCAGGGCGCCTCCTCATAGCTGCTGGCGTAGCCGGCACGGGCCAGCGCCGTGGTGACGATGCTGGTCGCCAAGCCACCGCCTGGCAGGTCTACATCGGTGAACGGGGGCCATTTATCCGCCACCAGGCGCAGCTTGCCCTGGCCCAGGGCAGGTGTTGCCAGCAAGATTGCCAGTACTCCCAGCGCACAAAGCAGTGGCCGCATGCTTATGTCCTTTTGCCATGGAGGGCACACACTGCGGGTGAGGTTACACAAACGCACTGCCGGGGGCAGCGGCCAATAGTGTCATTTTGCCTCTATTTTTGGCCTCAAGGGTAACCCAGCACGTCGCGGACCTGTCGCAGATGCTGGCTGATCCACTGTTTGTCGACCGCGCCCCAGTCACGAATACGGTAATGCCCGGCGTGGTTGCGCGCGCCTTCCTGTTGCTCGAACTCGCAAACGATGTCCAGGTCGGCCAGCGCGGCGATGGTGTCCTGGGCGGTGCGCCGCGGCATACCGGTGGCTTCCACCAGGGCCGGCACGCTGGTCGCGGTGCGGCTGTCGATCAGCCAGGCTACGTACAGGCGCCGGTAGAAGCTGCTTTTGGTCTTGCTCACGTCCATGCTGCATGTTCCTCAGAGGTTGCCCGGCAGTTCCCGGTAGGTCAGGTAGACGCGCAGGTCGAATTCCAGTTGGTGATAATCGGGTTCCATGTGCTGGCAGAGCTGGTAGAAGGCCTTGTTGTGGTCGCGCTCGCGCAAGTGCGCCAGCTCATGCACCACGATCATGCGCAAGAACTGCGGTGCGGCCTCCTTGAACAGCGAGGCGATACGGATTTCCTTCTTGGCCTTGAGCTTGCCGCCCTGCACCCGCGACACCGCGGTGTTCAGGCCGAGCGCGCGGTGGGTCAGGTCGAGCCGGCTATCGAACAACACCTTGTCCAGGCCCGGCGCACTGCGCAGGTACTGCTGGCGCAGCTCCTGGGCATAGCCGTACAGCGCCTTGTCGCTTTGCACATCATGGCGCCCGGGGTAGCGGCGCTGCAGGTACTCGCCCAGGCGGTCGCTGTCGATCATCTTGCGCACCTGCTCTTGCAGGTGCGGCGGGTAGGCTTGCAGGTAACGTAATACGGTCATGGCAGTGCATTCGGCGTAACGAATGCCGATTCTAGCCAATCATGGCGCTGGCCAGGAGAAAATCACCGGGAAGCGGGTAGCGTCCGAGGCGGTCATGGGGTGGGCCACCAGGAACCCCTGCACATACTCGCAACCATTGGCCTTGAGCCAGGCTGCCTGGGCCGGGGTTTCCACACCCTCGGCAATGACCGTGATGCCGTAGTCGGCGCACAAGCTGATGACACTGCGCACCAAGGCGGTATCCACTGCCGTATCAGGCAAGCGTGCCACCAGGTGGCGATCCAGCTTCAGGGTATCGATCGGCAGGTCCCGCAGCATGCGCAGTGAACAGTCGCCGGCGCCAAAGTCATCCAGCGCCACCCGTACGCCCAGCTCGCGCAGGCGATGGATCTGTTTCACCGCCGCATCGATGTTGTACATCAATGAGGTCTCTGCAACCTCGACCTCCAGTTGCGCCGGGTCCAACTGGTAAAACTGGATCACCCGCTGCAGTTCTTCGACCAGCCCGGGCATGACGAACTGCGCACGGCTCAGGCTGATGCCCAGCACCAGGTCTGCGGGAAAGTGCTGGTACCAGGCATGGCGTTGGGCCGCGCCCTGGCGGTAGATCCAGCTGGCCAGCCGGTTGATCAGCCGGGCTTCCTCGAGCAGAGGAATGAACAGGCCTGGCGGCACATCGCCGACGCTCGGGTGCTGCCAGCGCAACAAGGCCTCGAAGCCCCGCAGGTGGCCATCGATGAAGCTGACCTGCGGCTGGTACACCAGGGTGAAGTCCTGTTGCTCGATGGCGGTGCGCACGCTGTCTTCGAGCATCAGCCGCGAACGCGCCCGCCCGTTGAGTTCCTGGTCGTAAAAGCGGTACTGCTGGCGCCCGGCCTGCTTGGCGGCATACATCGCCGCATCGGCTGCGCGCAGTAGGCCTTCGACATTGGCACCGCATTCCGGATAGGTGGCAATGCCGATGCTCACCCCAAGGCACACATCCAGGCCGTCCACTTCATGGCGGATGGACACCCGCTCCAGCAGCCGCTCGGCATAACGCCCAGCCTGCTCCGGGTAAGGCAGGCTGTCGAACAGCGCGGTGAATTCATCGCCGCCCATGCGCGCCAGCAAGGCCTCGCTGCCCAGGCAGTCCTTGAGTTGCTCGGCGACCCAGCGCAGCACCCGGTCACCGGCGTCATGGCCAAGGGTGTCGTTGATGCGCTTGAAACCGTCCAGGTCCATGTACATCAGCGCCTGGGCCTTGTCCGAGCGCTCGTTGCGCAACAGAGCGCCTTCGGCCGCCTGGTAGAAACCGCGGCGGTTCAACAGGCCGGTCAGCGGGTCGGTAACGGCCTGGTACTCCAGTTGCTGGTGCAGGTTGCGCACTGCCGACATGTCCAGCACGGTCACCACCATGGCCTGCTGGTCGGCTGGCAACGGCGCGCACGACAATGCCACCGGAACAAGCTCGCCGGCCAGTGTGCGCAGTTGCGCGTCGTGCACGCGGTAGATTTCTTGCCCCAGGTAAGCGCGGTAGAACTCCGATTCAAGCCATGGGCAGGCAGCGGGAAGCTGCACCAGGTCGAGCAGTTGGGCACCCTGAATGTGCTGCACGGGGGCCGCCAGCAAGCGGGAAATGGCCGGGTTGGCAAAGCTGATCACGCCCTGTGCGTCCACCACCAGAATGCCTTCGGCGGCGTTCTCCAGAATCGACCCATTGAACGCCCTGGCGGCTTCCAGCTCCCGGGTCAGGCGCTGCAGCATGCGCCGGTTGCGCTGCTGGTCGAGCAAGGCCTGGACCTTGGGCTTGAGAACCTTGGGGTCGAACGGTTTGAACATGTAGTCCACGGCGCCGCTGGCGTAGCCTTTGAGCACGGCCGCTTCGGACTGTTCGTTGGCGGTCAGGAAAATGATCGGTGTCAGCCGCGTACGTTGGCTGCCGCGCATCAGCCGGGCAACTTCAAAGCCGTCCATCTCCGGCATTTGCACGTCCAGCAGGACCAGGTCGACATCATGCTCCAGCAAGGTGCTTAGGGCTTCCATCCCCGAACCGGCTGTTAACACCTGCCAATCTTGCCGGGCCAGCAAAGCCCGCATGCTGATGAGGTTTTCGGGGTAATCGTCTACCACCAGAAGAACCGAACTGCCATCCAGTGGCTGAGGGTAAGCGCCATCCATGCTGCTTCTCTTGTATGTCCAACTACGACTTGCTATTGGCTCCGAGCTTAACTCTAGCCGTGGCTACGAAAGACGCAATGCAAGGCATGGCAATAAGCCATGGACGAAGAAATTAGTCGACTAACGGTAGCTGTGCAATATGACTGTGAGCCTGATGCCGGGGCCGCCAAACCGCTCCCAAGGCCTGAATGCCAAGCAAAAAAAACCCGCATTTCTGCGGGTCTTTCTATAACGCTCAACGGTTCGATCAGTTGACCTTGGCCGCCAGCTCGCCTTTGGCATAGCGCTGGAACATGCCTTCCAGGGGGATCGGTTTGATCTTCGAGGCATTGCCTGCAGTGCCAAACGCTTCGTAACGGGCGATGCACACATCACGCATGGCCTTCACGGTTTCAGCGAAGAACTTGCGAGGGTCGAACTCGCTCGGGTGCATGGCCATGTGGCGGCGCATGGCACCGGTGGAAGCCAGGCGCAGGTCGGTGTCGATGTTGACCTTGCGCACGCCGTACTTGATGCCTTCGACGATTTCTTCAACCGGTACGCCGTAGGTTTCCTTGATCTCGCCACCGTACTGGTTGATGATCGCCAACCACTCCTGCGGTACCGACGAGGAGCCGTGCATCACCAAGTGGGTATTGGGGATGCGCTTGTGGATTTCCTTGATACGCTCGATGGCCAGGATGTCACCGGTTGGCGGCTTGGTGAACTTGTAGGCACCGTGGCTGGTACCAATGGCGATGGCCAATGCATCGACCTGGGTCTTCTTGACGAAGTCAGCGGCTTCTTCCGGGTCGGTCAGCATCTGGCTGTGGTCCAGAACACCTTCGGCACCGATACCGTCTTCTTCACCGGCCATGCCCGTTTCCAGCGAACCCAGGCAGCCCAGCTCGCCTTCTACCGAAACGCCACAGGCGTGCGCCATGGCCACGGTCTGCTGGGTGACACGCACGTTGTATTCGTAGTCGGTCGGGGTCTTGCCGTCTTCGCCCAGCGAGCCGTCCATCATGACCGAGCTGAAGCCCAGCTGGATCGAGCGCTGGCAGACATCAGGGCTGGTGCCATGGTCCTGGTGCATGCACACCGGAATGTGCGGGAATTCTTCGATGGCAGCCAGGATCAGGTGGCGCAGGAACGGGGCGCCGGCGTATTTGCGGGCACCGGCCGAGGCCTGCACGATCACCGGGGAGTCGGTCTTGTCGGCCGCTTCCATGATGGCGCGCATCTGCTCGAGGTTGTTGACGTTGAAAGCTGGTACGCCGTAACCGAACTCGGCGGCGTGGTCCAGCATCTGGCGCATGCTAATGAGTGCCATTGTGTATCTCTCTCCCGACAAGCGTCGTATGTTTCGTGCAAGCCTGCCGCAGGGGCGGTTGCTGTTCAAGTAGTGTGGGCCGCGATTGCGGCCCGGCCAGTCACGGTGCCTTGCAGCCCCGCCCAATCAGATCGTTGGTTGCCACCCAGTACACCAGGCCTTCTTCGCCCTTGGTGTGGAAGGCCAGCATGCCATCGCTGTACAGCGCGCCCGAAGCACCTGGTTCGGCCTTGAGCCGGTAAACCTGGTCACCACCGCCCAGGCGCACGTCGACCTGGTCACGCTGGGCATCGGCGAAGCGCCACAGCACCTCGGCCTGGGTATCGCAGACCCAGCGGGTCCAGTTGTCTGCCGGGGCGGGTTGCGCCGGCTGCAGCAGTGAGCAGCCTGCCAGTGTCGCCAGGACCGTCACGGCCAAAAGCGCTTTCATTCAGTTTCCTCGATTTGGGGCTGCTTTGCAGCCCTTCGCGGGCTTGCCCGCTACCACAGGTCAAGCGCGGTACCTGTGGGAGCGGGCAAGCACGCGAAGGGCACACAGCGGCCCCTTTCCAAGACCACAAATCAGCCTTCAGGTTGCCTGTTACCCGATCAAGGGCAACCCGGCGCCTTGCGCTGGTGGTCTTCGTCGTACTTTTCCAGGCCTTCCGGGCCCACACGCTTGCTGATCACCGGCACGGTCTCGGCCTGCCACTCGGACTGGTAGCAGCCGCCCTTGGGCGGCTGCGCCGGGTCGTCAGGCGAAGCCGGGCTGCCGGAGCACGCGCTCAGCAGACCCGCCAGCACCATCACAGGCAATTGCTTGACCATCAGGCCACTCCCTTTGCCAGGCGCCGAAGTCATCAGGCCTTGGCCCGCTCTTCCAGAATTGCCACGGCTGGCAGGACCTTGCCCTCGACGAACTCGAGGAACGCGCCGCCACCGGTAGAAATGTAGGAGATTTCCTTGCTAACGCCATATTTGTCGATGGCCGCCAGGGTGTCACCGCCACCGGCGATGGAGAACGCGTCGCTGTCGGCGATGGCCTTGGCCAGCACCTGGGTACCCTTGCCGAACTGGTCGAACTCGAACACGCCGACCGGGCCGTTCCACAGGATGGTCTTCGACGACTTCAGCAACTCGGCGAACTGGGCTGCGGTTTGCGGGCCGATGTCCAGGATCATGTCGTCGGCGGCAACATCGGCGATGGCCTTGACGGTGGCTTCGGCATCTTCGGCGAACGCCTTGGCGACCACCACGTCAACCGGCAGCGGCACATTGACCTTGGCAGCGATGGCCTTGGCCGTGTCGACCAGATCCGGCTCGTACAGCGACTTGCCGACAGGGTGCCCGGCAGCAGCCAGGAAGGTATTGGCAATGCCACCACCGACGATCAGCTGGTCGCAGACCGCGCTCAGGCTGTTCAGCACGTCCAGCTTGGTAGAAACCTTGGAGCCGGCGACGATGGCCGCCATCGGCTTGGCCGGCGCTTTCAGGGCTTTGCCCAGGGCATCCAGCTCGGCAGCCAGCAGGGGGCCTGCAGCTGCAACCTTGGCGAACTTGGCCACACCGTGGGTCGAGCCCTCGGCGCGGTGCGCGGTGCCGAACGCGTCCATGACAAACACGTCGCACAGCGCAGCGTACTGCTGGGCCAGCTCGTCGGCGTTCTTCTTCTCGCCCTTGTTGAAGCGCACGTTCTCGAACAGCACCAGCTCACCGGCCTGCACCGCGACGCCGCCCAGGTAGTCGGCAACCAGCGGCACCTCGCGGCCCAGGGCCTTGCTCAGATACTCGGCAACCGGCTTGAGGCTGTTTTCGGCAGAGAACTCGCCTTCGGTCGGGCGGCCCAGGTGCGAGCAGACCATTACCGCCGCGCCCTTCTCCAGGGCCAGCTTGATGGTCGGCAGCGCTGCCAGGATGCGCGCGTCGCTGGTTACCACACCGTCCTTCACAGGCACGTTGAGGTCTTCGCGGATCAGTACGCGCTTACCTTGCAGGTCGAGGTCGGTCATCTTCAACACGGTCATGAATGCAGTCCTTCAGGGCTGTTTATTGCGGGTTGGGTGAACGACGTGCAGATAGTGTTCGGCAACGTCGAGCATACGGTTGGCGAACCCCCATTCGTTATCGAACCAGGCCAGCAGGTTGACCAGGCGGGGCCCGGCAACACGCGTCTGGCTGGCATCGACGATCGCCGAATGCGGGTCATGGTTGAAATCACAGCTGGCATGCGGCAGCTCGGTGTAGGCCAGCAAGCCTTTCAGCGGGCCGGCCAGCGCGGCCTCGCGCAGCACCCGGTTGACCTCGGCGGCACTGGTGTCGCGGGCGGTCTGCAGGGTGATGTCCAGGCAAGACACGTTGACGGTCGGCACGCGTACCGCTTTGGCCTGGATTCGCCCGGCAAGTTCCGGAAGCAGGCGCTCGATACCGCGCGCCAGACCAGTGGACACCGGTATCACCGACTGGAAGGCCGAACGGGTGCGGCGCAAGTCTTCGTGGTGATAGGCGTCGATCACCGGCTGGTCGTTCATCGCCGAGTGGATGGTGGTGATCTGCACGTACTCGATGCCGAACGCCTGGTCCAGCACACGCAACAGGGGCACGCCGCAGTTGGTGGTGCAGGAGGCATTGGAAACCAGCCGCTCCTGGCCGGTCAGGCAAGCCTGGTTGATGCCATAGACCACGGTGGCATCGACATCGGCCTCGCTGGCCATGGGCTGGGAGAACAGCACGCGCGGGGCACCGGCATTGAGGAAGCGCTGGCCGTCGGCGCGGGTGTTGTAGGCACCGGAGCACTCCAGCACCAGGTCGATACCCAGGGCAGCCCAATCGATGCCTTCGGGGGTGGCGCTGCGCATGACTTTCACGCAGTCGCCATTGATGTGCAGGCAGTCGCCGTCGACCTTCACCTGGCCAGGGAAGCGGCCATGGGTGGAGTCGAAGCGAGTCAGGTACTCCAGGCTGGCCTGGTCGGCCAGGTCATTCAGCGCAACGATCTCGAAACCGGCCTTCGCCCCCCGCTCGAACAGCGCGCGCAGGACACAGCGGCCGATACGGCCATAACCGTTGAGTGCAACTTTGTAGGGACGCAGGTGGGGCATTCGTTGGCTCGCTAACGCATGATGGCGGTTGGGGCCGGGTGGCGGCCCATCGCGACGCAAGGCCGCTCCTACAGGGTGCGGCATGCGCAGTACCCTGTAGGAGCGGCCTTGTGTCGCGATGGAGGGCAAAGCCCTCCCCTTGCACGACCTGGAGGGCGTCACTGCCCTCCCGGGTTACATCAGTCTTCCAGCAGCTCTTCGGCAGTACCGAGGATGTTCTCCAGGGTGAAGCCGAACTCCTCGAACAGGGCCGAAGCCGGCGCCGACTCACCGTAGGTGGTCATGCCGATCACGCGGCCTTCCAGGCCGACGTACTTGTACCAGAAGTCGGCGTGGGCGGCTTCGATGGCGATGCGCGCGCCCACTTCCAGCGGCAGCACGGACTGCTTGTAGGCAGCATCCTGGGCATCGAACACGCTGGTGCACGGCATGGAAACCACGCGCACCTTGCGGCCCTGCTCGGTCAGCTTGTCGAAGGCCTGAACCGCCAGGCCCACTTCCGAACCGGTGGCGATCAGGATCAGCTCAGGCTCGCCTGCACAGTCCTTGAGCACATAGCCACCACGGCTGATGTCGGCGATCTGCTGCGCGCTGCGCGCCTGGTGCTGCAGGTTCTGGCGCGAGAAGATCAGCGCCGAAGGGCCGTCCTTGCGCTCCAGGGCGTTTTTCCAGGACACAGCGGATTCAACGGCGTCAGCCGGGCGCCAGGTGTCCAGGTTCGGCGTGCTGCGCAGGCTGGTCAGCTGCTCGATCGGCTGGTGGGTAGGGCCGTCTTCGCCCAGGCCGATGGAGTCGTGGGTATACACATGGATCACACGCTGCTTCATCAGCGCCGACATGCGCACGGCGTTGCGGGCGTATTCCATGAACATCAGGAAGGTCGCGCCGTAAGGCACCAGGCCGCCGTGCAGGGCAACACCGTTCATGATGGCGGTCATGCCGAACTCGCGTACGCCATAGAACACGTAGTTGCCGCTGGCGTCATTGGCTTCGACGCCCTTGCAGCCCTTCCACAGGGTCAGGTTGGAGCCGGCCAGGTCGGCCGAACCGCCGAGGAACTCGGGCAGCAGCGGGCCGAAGGCGTTCAGGGCGTTCTGGCTGGCCTTGCGGCTGGCGATGGTTTCGCCCTTGGCAGCCACTTCTTCGATGTAGGCCTGGGCCTTGGCACTGAAGTCGGCCGGCAGTTCGCCGCGGGTACGGCGCTTGAACTCGGCAGCCAGCTCCGGGTAAGCCTTGGCGTAGGCGTCGAAGCGCTGGTTCCACTCGGCTTCGACCTGGGCACCGGCAGCCTTGGCATCCCACTCGGCATAGATGTCGGCCGGGATTTCGAACGGGCCGTAGTTCCAGTTCAGGGCCTGGCGGGTCAGGGCGATTTCGTCGTTGCCCAGCGGTGCGCCGTGGCAGTCTTCCTTGCCCTGCTTGTTCGGCGAACCGAAACCGATGGTGGTCTTGCAGCAGATCAGGGTCGGGCGATCGCTCTTGCGGGCGGTTTCGATGGCGGTCTTGATCTCGTCGGCGTCATGGCCGTCGACGTTGCGGATCACCTGCCAGTTGTAGGCTTCGAAGCGCGCCGGGGTGTTGTCGGTGAACCAGCCGTGCACTTCGCCGTCGATGGAGATGCCGTTGTCGTCGTAGAAGGCGACCAGCTTGTTCAGGCCCAGGGTGCCGGCCAGCGAGGCGACTTCGTGGGAGATGCCTTCCATCATGCAGCCATCGCCCAGGAACACATAAGTGTTGTGGTCGACGATGGTGTGGCCGTCACGGTTGAACTGGGCAGCCAGCACTTTTTCTGCCAGGGCGAAGCCCACGGCGTTGGCGATACCCTGGCCGAGCGGGCCGGTGGTGGTCTCCACGCCCGGGGTGTAGCCGTATTCCGGGTGGCCCGGGGTGCGGCTGTGCAACTGACGGAAGGCCTTGAGGTCGTCGATCGACAGGTCGTAGCCGGTCAGGTGCAACAGCGAGTAGATCAGCATCGAGCCGTGGCCGTTGGACAGCACGAAGCGGTCGCGGTCGGCGAAGTGCGGGTTGCTCGGGTTGTGTTTCAGGTAGTCACGCCACAGTACTTCGGCGATATCCGCCATGCCCATGGGGGCACCTGGGTGGCCGCTATTAGCCTTTTGCACGGCATCCATGCTGAGGGCGCGAATGGCGTTGGCACGTTCACGACGGCTGGGCATCGCTGGTCTCCTGGGGGGCTTGTCGAGGTGGTGTCACGAAAAAGACGACCATTTTCGCCCACTGGGGGGCTTGGGGCAAACATTTAAGCGCCAAGCGGCCAGCTTTAAGCTGCAAGAAAGAAGCACGGGCCGAGCCGGACTGCTCTGGAGCCTGTAGCCTGCAGTTTAAAAGCTGCAACTCATCGCCAATATCAAAACTTTTTGATATTGGCCTTGCTAGGTCACCAATGCCTGACTAGACTGCCCGCCCATGAACCTCCGTGTGCAATCGATCCCCGAGCAATGCGAAACATTGGCCGCCCTGTGCAAGGCCAGTGGCGACGCCTTGCGCCTGAACGTGCTGCGAGCCCTGGCCAACGACTCGTTCGGTGTACTGGAGCTGGCCCAGATCTTCGGCATCGGGCAGTCGGGCATGAGCCACCACCTCAAGGTGCTGGCCCAGGCAGAGCTGGTCGCCACCCGCCGTGAAGGCAATGCCATCTTCTACCGCCGCGCCCTGCCCGACAGCCTGCGCCTGGGTGGCCGGCTGCACGCGGCGCTGCTGGAAGAGGTGGATGCCCTGGCCCTGCCGGCCGATGTGCAGGCGCGCATCGCGCAGGTCCAGCAACGCCGCGCGGTCACCAGCCAGGACTTCTTCCTGCGCGTGGAAGAAAAGTTCCGCGCCCAGCAAGACCTGATCGCCGGCCTGCCGCAGTACCGCGAGAGCCTGCTGGCGCTGCTCGACAAGCTGCATTTCGACCCGGCGGCCAGTGCCCTGGAAGTCGGCCCCGGCGACGGTGGTTTTCTACCCGACCTGGCCCGGCGCTTTGCCCACGTCACTGCACTGGACAACAGCGCGACCATGCTCGAACTGGCGCGCCAGGTGTGCCAGCGCGAGGGGCTCGACAATGTGACCCTGCAGTTGGCCGATGCACTGGGTGCCACGGATGTGGCCGCCGACTGCGTTGTGCTGAACATGGTACTGCACCATTTCAGCGACCCGGCCCTGGCCTTGCGCCAGCTGGCCAAACGGGTGAAGGCAGGCGGCAGCCTGCTGGTCACCGAGTTGTGCAGCCATGACCAGGGGTGGGCCCGCGAAGCCTGCGGCGACCTGTGGCTTGGCTTTGAACAGGACGACCTGGCCCGCTGGGCCAACGCGGCCGGGCTGGCCCATGCGGACAGCCTGTACGTGGGCTTGCGCAACGGTTTCCAGATCCAGGTCCGGCACTTCCAGCGCACGGCTGGCGACATACACCATCGGTAAATTTCAGGAACCCTCGAGATGAGCGAATACTCCCTTTTCACCTCCGAGTCCGTGTCCGAAGGGCACCCGGACAAGATCGCCGACCAGATTTCGGACGCAGTCCTCGATGCCATCATCGCCCAGGACAAATACGCCCGCGTAGCGTGTGAAACACTGGTCAAGACCGGTGTCGCCATCATCGCCGGCGAGGTCACCACCTCGGCCTGGGTTGACCTGGAAGACCTGGTGCGCAAAGTCATCATCGATATCGGCTACAACAGCTCCGACGTCGGCTTCGACGGCGCCACCTGCGCCGTGATGAACATCATCGGCAAGCAGTCGGTAGACATCGCCCAGGGCGTCGACCGCTCCAAGCCGGAAGACCAGGGCGCCGGCGACCAGGGCCTGATGTTCGGTTATGCCAGCAACGAAACCGAAGTGCTGATGCCGGCGCCTATCTGCTTCTCGCACCGCCTGGTCGAGCGCCAGGCCGAAGCACGCAAGTCCGGCCTGCTGCCATGGCTGCGCCCGGATGCCAAGTCGCAGGTCACCTGCCGCTATGAAAACGGCAAGGTCGTAGGCATCGACGCAGTGGTACTGTCGACCCAGCACAACCCTGAGGTTTCGCAGAAAGACCTGCAAGAAGCGGTGATGGAGCTGATCGTCAAGCACACCCTGCCTGCCGAACTGCTGCACAAAGGTACCCAGTACCACATCAACCCGACCGGCAACTTCATCATCGGTGGCCCGGTGGGCGACTGCGGCCTGACCGGCCGCAAGATCATCGTCGACTCCTACGGCGGCATGGCGCGTCACGGTGGTGGTGCGTTCTCCGGCAAGGACCCGTCCAAGGTCGACCGCTCCGCCGCCTACGCCGGCCGCTACGTGGCCAAGAACATCGTCGCCGCCGGCCTGGCCGAGCGTTGCGAGATCCAGGTGTCGTACGCCATTGGCGTGGCCCAGCCGACCTCCATCTCGATCAACACCTTCGGTACCGGCAAGGTCTCCGACGAGAAGATCATCCAGCTGGTGCGCGAGTGCTTCGACCTGCGCCCGTACGCGATCACCACCATGCTCGACCTGCTGCACCCGATGTACCAGGAAACCGCTGCCTACGGCCACTTCGGCCGTACCCCGCAGCAGAAGACTGTCGGCGACGACACCTTCACCACCTTCACCTGGGAGCGTACCGACCGCGCCCAGTCGCTGCGTGACGCTGCTGGCCTGTAAGTTTTCCTGCAGCGCTGGACGAAAGCCCCTGCCGAGCGATCGGCAGGGGCTTTTTCATGACATATCGACTCACAATCGCTTACCGGCAATGCCTGCCAGCTTGCCTACGCTGAGGGGCCAACCCGCCATGCAAGGATGCAGGCCATGCCGCTCATGCTGTTCATCACCCTGCTGGGGGTGCTCGCCGCGCCACTGGCGCACGCCAGCTCATGCCCCGGCTGGAACCCCCAGCAAGTCGCCAGCGAGGTTGCCCAACTGCGGAAAACCCTTGGCAGCTGGGACGACCACTACCATCGCCAAGGCATTGCCTTGGTACCTGATGAGCTTTATGACCAGAGCCGCCAACGCCTCGCGCAGTTGCAGCAGTGCTTCGGCCTGGCCGGTGGCCCTGCGCCACTGGCCAACGCGGGCGGCCCGGTACCCCACCCCATTCCCCACACGGGCATCGACAAGCTGCACGACCGCCACGCCGTGCAGCGCTGGCTGGCCGGCAAGGCCGATGTCTGGGTCCAGCCCAAGGTCGATGGCGTGGCGGTGTCGCTCATTTACCGAGAGGGCCGCCTGGTGCAGCTGATCAGCCGGGGCAACGGCGCCCAAGGGCACGACTGGAGCCGCCACATCCCCCAGCTGGGTAGCATCACCCGCCAGCTGCCGCAGGCCATGGACCTGCAGTTGCAGGGTGAGCTGTACCTGCGCTTGAACGCGCATGTTCAGGCCCAGGCGGGCGGCGCCAAGGCGCGCGATACCGTGGCCGGGTTACTTGCCCGCAAGCGCCTGAGCAGCGAACAAGGCGAGGCGGTGGGCCTGTTCGTCTGGGACTGGCCGCAAGGCCCCGAGCAACAGGCCGAACGCCTCGCGCAGCTGGCACAGCTGGGCTTTGCCGACAGCCAGCGCTACAGCGTTGCGATCAATACGCTGGATGAGGCGGCCCAATGGCGTGAACACTGGTACCACGCTGCCCTGCCCTTCGCCAGCGATGGTGTGGTGATGCGCCAGGGTAGCCGGCCACCCGCTGAACGGTGGCAGGCCAAGGCACCGTACTGGCTCGCCGCCTGGAAGTACCCGTACATGCAAGCATTGGCCGAAGTTCGCGACGTGCGCTTTCGGGTCGGTCGTACCGGGCGGGTCACGCCCGTGCTGCACCTGCTGCCGGTAACCCTCGACAACCGACGGGTCACGCAAGTGAGCATGGGTTCGCTGGCGCGCTGGCACAGCCTGGACATTCGCCCTGGGGACCAGGTGGCGGTGAGCCTGGCCGGGCTGACCATTCCGCGCCTGGAGCAGGTGGTACACCGCGCTGTCGAGCGCGTGCCGGTAGCGGCACCGGCAGCCGGCCAGTATCACGCCCACAGTTGCTGGCAGGCCAGCGTGGGCTGTGAAGAACAGTTCATTGCCCGCCTGGCGTGGCTGAGCGGCAAGCACGGCCTGGCCCTGCCGCGCACCGGGCCGGGCACCTGGCGCCGGCTGGTCGCAGCCGGGCTGGCAACCTCGCTCACTGACTGGCTGCAACTGGATGCCACACGCCTGAGCGAGGTTGCAGGAATCAGTGAGCGAACGGCAGCCCAGTTGCGCAGCAGTTTCAACGATGCCCGCACCCGGTCGTTTGACCAGTGGCTGCGGGGGCTGGGCGCTCCCCTACCCAATGGCATGCAGATCACCGGCGACTGGCAAGCACTGGCGGCCCGCACGGCTGACACCTGGCAGGCATTACCCGGCATTGGCGAAAAGCGCGCACGACAACTGGTGGATTTTTTTGCAGCCGCCGAGGTTCGAGCCATAGCAACGCAGCTGGGCGAGCACGGTATCGAAGGCTTTGAGCGCCCTAAGCAATGATTTTTTACCAATTAGCCTGTAGGAAATTCCTGAGATTCAAGCGGAAATACCCGGCAAGGGTTTCTAAAAGGACAAAACCAAGGCAGGATTTCACCCTAATTTTTTGCTGCCCCGCCCCGTCCAGGAGGCTTTTCATGAAACGTATTTCCACCCTTTTCCTGCTCGCGACCATTGCGGCGGCCGCAGGCACCGCCCAGGCTGCCCAGCCGGATGCCGGCCTGACTGGCTGCGCCGCCAAGCGCAGCGCCATCGAGAACCAGCTGAAGATTGCCCGTGACCACGGCAACAGCGACCAGGTCGCCGGCCTGGAAGCAGCGCTGCGCGGGGTCGACAACTGCACCGACGCAAGCCTGCGCAAGGAACGCGAGCAAAAGGTGCTCGACGCCCGTCATGAAGTGGCGCAGCGCGAAAAAGACCTGAAGAAAGCCGAGAAAAAGGGCGACGCCGAGAAGATCAACAAGCGCAAGGACAAACTCGCCGAGTCGCGCAAAGAGCTGCAGGAAGCAGTAGACGATCTCGACCGCTGAGGTATCTGACTTGCAAGTGCGGTCTTTGTGGGAGCCTCAGGTTTGTGCAAACAGCACAGCCCTTAATGATTGCGGAACTCGCTATGGCAGGCCTTGCAGGCCGCCTCGACCTTGTCCATCGGCGCTTTCAGTTGCGCAGGGTCCAGCGGCTGCGTGCGGGTCACATCGACCAGTTCGCCGGTCACGCCTTCCAGCTGCCGGGCCAGCTCATGGAAGCGCGCCTGGCGCTCCCACACTTCGGCACGGGCACTGCTGTCACCGCCATCGCGTACCTGCGGGAAGTGCTGCCACGGCTGGTGCGAAAGGTTGTCCAGTTGCAGCGCACCGCCGGCAAACTTCACCCCGTCGAACGGCAGCCGGCCACGCAACATGCCGCCCAGGTCTTCGCTGGTCTTGAGCATGTCCTTGAAGATGACCTTGCGCTTGCCCAGCGGCGAGTTGGGGTCAACCCGCTCGCAACCACTCAAGGCTGCACCCAGGGCCACTGCTGCCAGCACTACAACGGTCAATCGCTTCAACATGACGCTCACTTCGGCCTGCGAAAAGGGGCGGCCAGTATCGCTGCCCCGCAGCCAAACACCAATAGCCACATAAAAAACAGGGGCGAATCTTCATGTTCGCCCACCACAGGAATGCACACATGAAATCTGCCCTGCGCCACCTGGCCTGGACATTCCCGGTACTGGCCCTGCTGGCTGGCTGCAATGGCGGCGAGAGTGCCAAACCCGAGCCGCATGCGGTAGCCACCTACGCCCCCGCCACCTGGAAAGACCTGCCCGCAGTCAGTGACGAAGACTTGCTGGCCGGGTTCTACGCCTGGCGCAGCGGTTGCGAAAAACTCAAGCGCGACCCGGTGTGGGCCGCGACCTGCGAAGCGGCGGGTAGCGCCCAGGCCAGTGCCGCGCAGGTGCGCACCTTCCTGGAGCAGAACCTGGAGGTCTACGGCCTGCGCTCGGCCGAGAACAACGCCAACGGCCTGATCACCGGCTACTACGAACCGGTCTACCCCGGCGGCCTGAGCCCATCGAAAACCAACCATGTGGCGGTTTACGGCGTGCCCGAGGACATGATCGTCGTCGACCTGGCCAGCGTGTACCCCGAACTCAAGGGCAAGCGCTTGCGTGGTCGCCTCGAGGGCCGGGTGCTCAAGCCTTACGACACCGCCGAGGTGATCAACCGTGACGGCGTGAAAGCCCCCGTGCTGGCCTGGCTGAGCGACCCGATGGACCTGCAGTTCCTGCAGATCCAGGGCTCAGGCCGGATCCAGCTGGAAGATGGCCGCCAGCTGCGCCTGGGCTATGCCGATCAGAACGGCCACCCCTACCGGCCGATCGGTCGCTGGCTGGTCGAGCAGGGCCAGTTGAAAAAGGACGAGGTGAGCATGGGCGCCATCCATGCCTGGGCCCAGGCGAACCCCCAGCGCGTCGCGGAGTTGCTTGCCAGCAACCCAAGCTACGTGTTCTTCAGCACCCGCCCGGACAGCAACGAGGGCCCGCGCGGTTCGCTGAACGTACCGCTGACCGCAGGCTACAGCGTGGCCATCGACCGCAAGGTGATCCCTCTGGGTAGCCTGTTGTGGTTGTCCACCACGCGCCCCGACGGCTCGCCGGTGGTGCGCCCGGTTGGCGCCCAGGACACGGGCGGCGCCATTGCTGGCGAAGTGCGTGCCGACCTGTTCTGGGGTACCGGGCCCGAGGCCGGCGAGTTGGCGGGGAACATGAAGCAGCAAGGGCAGATCTGGATGCTCTGGCCCAAGGGCCAGCCGCTGCCAGAGGTGCCCAAGGTTCTTTGACGTTGCGCGGGCCCTGCGGGGGCGGCTTCAGCCGCGCCACAGGGCCCACGCAGGCCTTCAGATGGAAACCACGAAGAACGCCACGATGATCGCCAGCCCGGCCAGCCATACCAGCGAGCGCAAGGCAGCCCAGTCGGCCAGGTAGCAAATGATGTAGAGCAGCCGGCTGGTGATGTACATCACCCCCAGCACATCCTGGGTCACCTGCTCGGCATTGCCGACAATGTCTGCCACCAGCACGGCTGCGGCGAACGCCGGGAATGCCTCGTAGCTGTTCTGCTGCGCAGCATGCGCGCGGCGTGGCAGCCCGGACAGCGTATCGAGGAAGGCACGCGGGTCATGGTTGTCCCGCATGCCAAAGCGGCCACTGCTGACCTTGGCGATCAAGGCACACAGCGGCGGCAGGAACAGCGCGATCAGGATGCACCACAAAGCGACGGTCATAGGCAGGACTCCTTGTTCAGTCTTCAGGTCAGAGCTTCATTACCAGCATGCCGGCCAGCACCAGCCCGCAAGCTAGGAGTCTTGGGCCGCCAAAAGGTTCTTTGAGGTAGCGCATCCCCAGTAACACCACCAGCACCACGCTCAATTCCCGCAATGCCGCAGCTTCGGCCACAGAGCCCAGGTGCATGGCCCACAGCACCAGCGCATAGCTGAACAGCACACAGAACCCTACCGCCAGCCCCAGGCGCCACTGGCTGCGCCAGAACGCTACGAAGGGCGCACGCCGCGCCACACTGGCCAGTAGCGGGAATGGCCAGGCACTGAGCAGGGTCAGCCACACCAGGTAATCCCACGGCTTGCCCCACAGGCGCACGGCCTGCCCGTCGAACCAGGTGTAGCACCCGATGCACAGGCCGATCAGGGCCAACACCGGTAGCATCGCCCAGGGCAGCCGGTCACCGCCGCCGCCCTGCCACAGCAGGCAGGCCATGCCGCACGGAATCAGCAGGATCCCGATGATCTGCTGCTGGCTCAGCGACTCCCCGGCAAACGCCAGCGTCAAGCCCAGCACCACCAGCGGCGACAACCCGCGCATCAGAGGGTAGACCAGGCCCAGGTCACCCACCCGGTAGGCCTGGATCAGCAGGTAGCGGTACAGCTGCTCGGCCAGCGCCGAAGCCAGCAGCCACGGCCAGATACTGGCCGGTGGCAGTTGCACGAACGGCAGCGCCAGCACGGCGAAGGCCAAGGCCACGGTGTCCATGCTGGCAATGACCAGCAGCCGCTCGCCGCTGAATTTGATCAGGGTGTTCCAGGTCGCGTGCAGCAGCGCGGCGACCAGCACCAAGGATGTTGCCAGCACGTCTTGTTTTCCTTATGGCTTTCGTGGCTGTGAATATAGAGCGTTCGCGGGCCATTGTGCGGCCAATCGCCGGCCCCAGAGTGGGAACGTTCGCAACGAATTCGGTCAAAGGCTGTGTCCCGAACCCCTCGCCAGGTCATCAAAGAACTGCCCGAGCCATTCGGGTTACGACTTGGAAGCCACTGTTACAGGATTCGGGATGCTTGAATTAGTTGCCGCGTTTATCTGCCTGACCACCCTCCTCACCTATGTGAACTACCGTTTCATCGGCCTGCCGCCCGCCATCGGCGTGATGGTCACGGCGCTGCTGTTTTCCCTGATGCTGCAAGGCCTGAGCCTGATCGGCTTCCCTGGCCTGGAAGAGCGCGTCGAAGGCCTGATGAACCAGATCGATTTCAATGACCTGCTGATGCACTGGATGCTGGCATTTCTGCTGTTTGCCGGCGCCCTGCACGTCAACCTCACCGACCTGCGCAGCTACCGCTGGCCAATCGGGCTACTGGCGACCGTGGGCGTGCTGATTGCCACCGTGGTCATCGGCTACCTGTCGCATTGGGTCTTTGCCATGTTCGGCTGGCAGGTTCCGCTGATCTACTGCCTGCTGTTCGGTGCACTGATTTCACCGACCGACCCGATTGCCGTGCTCGGTGCGCTGCGTACCGCCAATGCGCCGAAACCCTTGAAGACCACCATCGTCGGCGAGTCGTTGTTCAACGACGGTACCGCCGTGGTGGTGTTCACCGTGTTGCTGGGCATCATCCAGCTGGGCGAAACCCCAAGCATCAGCGACACGGCGGTGCTGTTCGCCCGCGAGGCCATTGGCGGTGTGCTCTTCGGCGGCCTGATCGGCTACGCCACCTACCGCATGATCAAGAGCGTGGAGCAGTACCAGGTCGAGGTCATGCTGACCCTGGCACTGGTGATCGGCGGCTCGGCGATGTGCTACGAGCTGCACGTGTCGGCGCCGATCGCCATGGTGGTGGCGGGCCTGATCATCGGCAACCTGGGGCGCAACCTGGCCATGAACGACATGACCCGCCGCTACATGGACGGTTTCTGGGAGCTGATCGATGACATGCTCAATGCGCTGCTGTTCGCCCTGATCGGCCTGGAGCTGTTGCTGCTGCCGTTCAACTGGATGCACCTGGCCGCTGGCGGCGTGCTGGCGCTGGCGGTGCTGCTTTCGCGGTTGCTGACCGTGGCCCCGGCCATCGTGCTGTTGCGGCGCTGGCGGCCGGTGCCCAAAGGCACAGTGCGGGTACTGACCTGGGGGGGCTTGCGTGGCGGGGTCTCGGTGGCCCTGGCGCTGTCGCTGCCCTTGGGCGATGAGCGCGACCTGCTGCTGTCGATTACCTACATCGTGGTGCTGTCGTCGATCCTGGTGCAGGGCTTGAGCATCGGCCGGGTGGTGCGCAAGGTCAGCGCCCAGCCTTGAGAATGCCGGGGCCGCTCTGCGGCCCATCGCCGGCAAGCCAGCTCCCACAGGGATCGCGTCATGGCTGACAGGTGTTTGCCACAAGGTATGGCAGCGCCTGTTAGAGCGAGCGCCGCCCGCGCGGCGCAATCGCGAGCTG
>NZ_RHQO01000120.1:0-6919 GCF_003935475.1 Pseudomonas sp. p99-361
TGCCATACCTTGTGGCAAACACCTGTCAGCCCTAAGGCGATCCCTGTGGGAGCTGGCTTGCCGGCGATAGGGCCAGATCTGCAAAAAAGTGGATTGCGTCTGACGCAACATAAACCTACCGAGAAGTCAGTTTTCGTCAGCATTCGACCTTCTTAGACTTGCTCCAGTCGCAAATTTGTTGCTGGAGATGTCGTTGCATGAGTCCCCTGTCCGCCCCGTCTGCTGCCATCGTCGGCGCCCCCGCGCCGGCTGCGCCTGCGCAGACGGCGTTCGGCCTGCAGGTGGTGGTCGGGCTGTTCGGTGTATTGCTGGCCGTGTTGTGTGCGGGCCTCAACGAGTCGGTGACCAAGATTTCCCTGGCCGATATCCGCGGCGCCATGGGCATCGGGGCCGACGAAGGTGCCTGGCTGCTGGCGGTGTACAGCGCCGCTTCGGTCTCGGCCATGGCCTTTGCGCCGTGGCTGGCCACCACCTTCTCGCTGCGGCGCTTCACCCTGAGCGCCATTGGCCTGTTCGCCGTGCTCGGCTTGCTGCAGCCGTTCGCCCCCAACCTGCACAGCCTGATGCTGCTGCGCGTGCTGCAGGGCTTTGCCGCCGGCGCCTTGCCACCGATGCTGATGAGCGTGGCCCTGCGTTTCCTACCGCCGGGCATCAAAGTATACGGCCTGGCCTGTTACGCCCTGACCGCCACGTTCGGCCCCAACCTCGGCACCCCGCTGGCCGGGTTGTGGACTGAATACGTGGGCTGGCAATGGGCGTTCTGGCAGATCATTCTGCCGTCGGCACTGGCCATGTGTTGTGTGGGCTGGGGCCTGCCGCAGGACCCGCTGCGCCTGGAGCGTTTCAGGCAGTTCGACTGGCGTGGCGTGGTGCTTGGCCTGCCGGCCATCAGCAGTATCGTCCTGGGCTTGTCGCTGGGGGACCGCTGGGGCTGGTTCGACTCGCCGCTGATCTGCTGGCTGCTCGGGGGTGGGCTGCTGTTGCTGATGCTGTTCATGTTCAACGAATGGTCCGAGCCGCTACCGTTCTTCCAGTTGCGCATGCTGTCGCGGCGCAACCTGAGTTTCGCCTTGGTGACCTTGGCCGGCGTGCTGGTCGTGCTGTCGGGTGTCGGCAGCATTCCGTCGGCCTACCTGGCGCAGATCCAGGGCTACCGGCCGGCGCAGACCAGCCCGTTGCTGATGCTGGTGGCCATGCCGCAGTTGATCGCCCTGCCGTTGACCGCAGCGCTGTGCAACATCCGCGCGGTGGACTGCCGCTGGGTGCTGGGCATCGGCCTGGCGATGCTGGCGGTGTCCTGTGTTGGCAGCAGCCTGCTGACCAGCGAATGGATCCGTGGCGACTTCTACCCCTTCTACCTGCTGCAGGTGTTCGGCCAGCCGATGGCGGTGCTGCCGCTGCTGATGCTGTCCACCAACGGCATGACCCCGCAGGAAGGCCCGTTCGCCTCCAGCTGGTTCAACACCGTCAAAGGCCTGGCTGCGGTGGTCGCCGGTGGCTTGCTCGATGCCCTGGGTACGCTGCGGCGGCACTTTCATTCCAACCATCTGGTGGACAGCCTGGGCAACGCCCCGCTGGTGGACGGCAACGCCGCTGGCCTGGCCGCCCGCTTGCACGAGCAGGCGCTGGTGTTGACCTCGGCCGACCTGTACCTGGTGCTGGCCGGTATTGCCGTGGCCCTTATCTGCCTGATTCCTTTGGTGCCTACCCGGGTCTACCCGCCGCGTGCCGTGGCCTGATACCTGGACGAATTCGAGAAACACTGAAATGACCAACAACCGCAAAACCCTGTTTATCGGCTCGGTGCTCGCCGTGGCTGTCCTGGCTGGCATCGTCGGCCCCTGGATGTTCGGCAGCGACCACCGCCAGAGCACCAATGATGCCTACGTGAGCGCCGACTACACCGTGGTGGCGCCCAAGGTCGCCGGCTTCATCAAGGAGGTGCTGGTAGAGGACAACCAACAGGTCACGGCAGGCCAGCTATTGGCGACCATCGATGCCCGTGACTACCAGGCCGCGCTGGATGCGGCGCAGGCGCAATTGCTGGTGGCCAAGGCGCAAAGCGCCGATGCCCGCGCCACCCTCGAACGCCAGGCCGCGCTGATTGCCCAGGCCGAAGCTGCGGTGAAAGCGGCCCAGGCCGAAGCGGCGTTCGCCGACCATGAGGTCAACCGCTACAGCCGCCTGGCCGAGCAGGGCGCCGGTACCGTGCAGAATGCCCAGCAGGCACGCAGCAGGGTCGACCAGGCCCGCGCGCGGCTGGCCAATTCCCAAGCAGCGCTGGTGGCGGCGCGCAAGCAAGTGGACATCCTTACCGCCCAGGTAGCCAGTGCCGATGGCCAGCTCAAACGCGCCGAAGCGGGCCTGGAAAAAGCCCAGCTTGACCTGTCCTACACACGCATCACCGCGCCGGTGGACGGCATGGTCGGCGAGCGCGCGCTGCGGGTCGGCGCCTACGTCAACCCGGGCGCTCGCCTGCTGTCGGTTGTGCCGTTGCAACAGGCCTATGTGGTCGGCAACTTCCAGGAGACCCAGCTGACCCACGTGCAGCCGGGCCAGCCGGTGAGCATCAGCGTCGACACCTTCTCCGGCGAGAAGCTGCAAGGCCATGTGGAAAGTATCGCCCCGGCCACCGGCGTGACCTTCGCCGCCGTGAAGCCGGACAACGCCACCGGCAACTTCACCAAGGTGGTGCAGCGCATTCCGGTGAAGATCGTTTTCGATGATGGCCAGCCGCTGCTCGCCCGCTTGCGCGTGGGCATGTCGGTGGAAGCGACCATCGATACCCGTGGCGACAAGCTGAACGGCAAAGAGGTCAGCGCACGATGAAAGCGGCATTACGCGTGAGCCCATTACTGCTGGCCGTCCTGATGGCTGGCTGCAGCATGGGCCCGGACTTCCTGCGCCCCGACAGCCAGGCACCGCAACAATGGGCGCCGCTGCAAGGTGAGGCGGCGGCCAGCCAGCCGCAGGCCGAACCGCTGGAGCTGCGCTGGTGGGAAAGTTTCCACGATGCCCAGCTCAGCGCATTGATCCAGCGCGTTGCCGAGCGCAACCTCGACTTGCAGATGGCCAGTGCCCGGCTGGTACAAAGCCGGGCCTTGCGCAGCACCGTGGCCGCCGATGAAATGCCGGCGGTGGATGTTGCTGCCGGCTACAGCCGTGCCCGCAACAGCGCCGAAGGCCTGAGCGACCCGTCTGGCAAGGCGGGCAAGCAAGCCTTCAACCTCTGGCAGGGCGACTTGGTAGCGGGTTGGGAGCTGGACCTGTGGGGCCGCGTGCGGCGCCAGGTCGAGGCGGCCGATGCCACGGTCGAAGTGGCGGAGAACGACCGCCGCGGGGTGCTGTTGGCATTACTGTCGGAAACTGCCGGCAACTACATCCAGTTGCGTGCGGTGCAGCACACCATCGATGTCACTCGCGACAACCTCAAGGTCGCCCAGCACAGCCTTAAGCTGTCGGAAAGCCGCCAGGCCGAAGGCGTCGCTACCCGCCTCGACGTAGCCCAGGCCAGTGCCCAGGTGGCGTCCATCGAGTCGCGTCTGCCCAGCCTCGAAGCCCGGCGCGATGACCTGATCAACGCCCTCAGCCTGCTCGCCGCCGACCCCCCGCGCAGCCTGCAGGCCCAGTTGCTACAGGGCGGCGAACTGCCTGCGCCGCGGCAGAAGTTCGCCATAGGCTTGCCGTCCGAGCTGGCCGAGCGCCGGCCGGACATCCGCCAGGCCGAGGCTCGCCTGCACGCTGCCACCGCCAGCATCGGCGTGGCCAAGGCCGACTTCTACCCGAGCATCCGGCTGTCTGGCAGTGTCGGCTTCCAGGCCATGCAGTTGTCCGATTTCGGTGCCTGGGACGCGCGCCGGTTTGCCTTTGGGCCACAGCTTTCATTGCCGATCTTCGAGGGCGGCCGACTCAAGGGCACCCTGGAGTTGCGCGAGGCGCAGCAGCAGGAAGCGGCGATTAATTATCGCAAGGTGGTGCTGGGGGCCTGGCATGAGATTGACGATGTGCTACGCCTGTACAACGCCAGTCAGTTGCGCCGTGATCACCTGGCCGAGGCCGTGCGGCAGAACCGCATCGCCTTGGAAACCGCCCAGCGCCAGTACGTGGAAGGGGCGGTGGATTTTCTCAACGTGCTGACGGTGCAGAGTGCCTTGCTGGCCAGCGAGGAACAGTGGATCGACAGCTCGGCGGCGGTGTCGCAGGCGCTGGTGGCGCTGTACAAGGCCTTGGGGGGTGGCTGGCAGGCGTTTGATCAGCAACCGGTGAAGAAAGCTTGAAGGCGGGGCCGCTTTGCGGCCCATCGCCGGCAAGCCAGCTCCCACAAGTACAGCGCAGGTCTCAGGTACAGCGCAATACCTGTAGGAGCGGGCTTGCCCGCGAAGGGCTGCAAAGCAGCCCCGGCGATTTCCCAGACAGATGAGGAGGCAAAGATGCACATTTCCCTGAACGGCAAACGCGCGATCGTCAGCGGTTCCACCGCCGGCATTGGCCTGGCCATCGCCATAGGTCTGGCCGAAGCCGGCGCTGAAGTGGTCCTCAACGGCCGCACCCAATCCCGCGTCGACGAAGCGCTTAAAGCCGTGCGCGAACGCCTGCCACAAGCGCGCATCATCGGCATCGCTGCCGACCTCGGCACCCAGGAAGGTGCGCAAAAGCTGTTCGACCAGGTGCCGCATACCGACATCCTGGTCAACAACCTGGGCATCTTCGAGCCCAAGCCGTTCTTCGAGATCGAAGACGAAGACTGGCAGCGTTTCTTTGACGTCAACGTGCTTAGCGCGGTGCGCCTGTCGCGCCACTATGCCCAAGGCATGGCCGAGCGCAAATGGGGGCGGGTGGTGTTCCTGTCCAGTGAGTCGGCGCTGCAGATCCCGACCGAGATGATTCACTACGGCATGACCAAGACCGCGCTGTTGGCGGTGTCACGAGGGCTGGCCGAGACCCTGGCGGGCACCGGGGTAACGGTGAATGCCGTGTTGCCTGGGCCGACGCGCTCTGAAGGCGTGGGTGACTTCTTCGCCAAGCTGGCCAAGGAGCAGGGGGTGACGACTGCTGAACTGGAAACCAGCTTCCTGGCAGAGCACCGGCCCAGTTCGCTGATCAAGCGGCTGGCGACAGTGGAAGAGGTGGCCAACATGGTGGTGTATCTGGCATCGCTGCAGGCCAGTGCTACCACCGGGGCGGCGTTGCGGGTGGACGGCGGGGTGCTGCGGTCCATTGCCTGATTGTCTACTGCCTGTACCGGCCTCTTCGCGGGCTTGCCCGCTCCCACAGGAGTAGTGTGATTCCGAAGCGGGTGCAATACCTGTGGGAGCGGGCAAGCCCGCGAAGAGGCCAGCACAGGCAAGCAAAGAATCAAAGCGGTCGCAGCAGGCCAAAGCGCTTGCGCAACGCCCAATCCAGCAAACGCCGCGGCAGCAACCGAGCCATCAACGGCAACGCCGTACTGCCATTGCCCAAGCGCACCACAGCCGGTACCGGTGACCTGCTCACTGCCGCCAGCACGCCCTTGGCAAACACCGCCGCCGAAGTCGGCTTGTCCTGCGAAGCCCGCGCCCGTGCCTGCACCTGTTCACGCAACGGCCACCACGCCGAATCCGACGCCAGTACCTGCTCGGCCTGGCGCTGGGCGTTGCTGGCGAACTGGGAGGCAATCGCCCCCGGCTGCACTTCCAGCACGCGCACGCCGAACGGGGCCAGCTCCAGGCGCAGGGCGTCGCTCAGGGCATGCACGGCCGCTTTCGACGCGCAGTAAGCGCCAGCGAATGGGGTAACCAGCACGCCGGAAACACTGCCGATATTGACCACCAGGCCCCGGGAGCGGCGCAGCAGAGGGAACAGTGCGCGGGTCACGCCGATCACCGCGAAGACGTTGGTCTCGAATTGCTGGCGCAGTGCGTCCACACCGCCATCGAGCAATGGGCCCATGGCGCCGTAGCCGGCGTTGTTGATCAGGATATCGAGGCTGTCCAGTTCCTCGGCCAAGCGGGTAAGGGCCTCGCTGTCGTTCACGTCCAGTTGCCGGGCGGTGTAGCCGGCGGCACTCAGTTGCTCGACATCCTCAGGCTTGCGGGCGGTGGCCCAGACGTGGTGGCCAGCATCGCGGAAGGCGTCGGCCAGGGCGCGGCCGATGCCGCTGGAACAACCGGTGATCAGGACGGTGGGCATGGTGGGGGCCTTTGATCAAGGTGAGGGGTGTGTCGCCGGTACTGGCAATGAATCAATTGGCAAATGTACCTTGCAGGTGCTCAGCCCGAAACTCCAGGGTTTGTGGTCGGTAACCGGAACGCAGGGGCGGCAAGGGCAAGCAGTCTATCCACTCGGCCCCCGGCTGCAGTTCGCCAGGGCCACGGTAGCGCGGCGCGTTGTAGGTATTTTCGGCGAGGTTCACGGTATCGCCCGGTGCATAGGCGGCTACGCGCCAACGCAGTTCGGTGAGCGGTACCGGGTTGCCGTTCTTCATGTGCACCTGCAGGGTTCGGTCGGCGGGGCACTGGTCTGGGGCGTAGCGCAGGCGCAGGTCCAGGCGGGCCAGTTGCGAGGCTTCGCGGGTGTCCTGCCAGGCAACAAACAGGGCCACCAGGCCCAGGCCGCACACGGCGGCCAGGGAAATGGGCAGGGCCTTGGCCGGGTAGCGCAACAGCAGCACCAGCCAGGTGAGGATAAGGACGGCACCGATGATCATGAGCCTTGCAGACCTTGGTTGTGCGGGTCTGACCATCGTAGCCTTAAATGAGGGAGGGCTCAAAAGCGGGAGGGCTTCGCCCTCCTATCGCCGGCAAGCCAGCTCCTGCAGGGATCGCATCAGGGCGGATAGGTGTTTGTCACAAGATATGCAGCGGCTGTGAGATCGAGCGCCGCCCGCGCGGCGCAATCGCGAGCTGCGCTCGCTCCTACGTTTGTTTCGGGCCAGTAACGC
>NZ_RHQO01000121.1:0-6539 GCF_003935475.1 Pseudomonas sp. p99-361
GGTGAACCCGCTCCTACAGGGACCTCATGTCCCCGGTGGGAGCGGGTTCACCCGCGAAGCAGGCGCCGCTGCTTTCAACGCACTCTGTCAAACTGCTCCGGCCAGTCCCTGCGGGTAAACACCTGCCCTTCCCGCCGCACCCGCCGTACTTCCTCAAGGTCCACGTCACACACCAGCCACTGGCTTCTGCCCGGCTCCAGCGCTGCGCTCAAGGCAACCACACCGTCCCCCGGCATGCCATGGTCCGGCGGTACGAACAACCCTGCCCGGCCAATATTCTCATCCAGCGCCGGCGACCAGGCCGCCAGCCCTACCGTCGGGCTCTGCAACACCGCTATCTGGTTCTCCAGCGCCCGTGCCTGGGCACCGATGCGCACCCGGTGATAGCCCGCCTCGGTGTCGGTGCAGCTCGGTGCCAGGATCAGGTCGGCACCCAACTCGGCCAACTGCCGGGCCAGCATCGGGAACTCATTGTCGTAGCAGATCAGAATGCCCACACGCCCCAGTGCAGTATCGAACACCCGCAGCCCCTGGCCTGCGCTGATGCCCCACTGCTCTCGCTCGAAGCGGGTCATCATCAGTTTGTCCTGGTAGCCCAGCGGCCCCTCGGGACCGAACAGCCAGGCGCGGTTGCGGTAGGCACCGTCATTGTCCAGCACCGGCACGCTCCCCGGCTGCAGGTAGATGTCCCAGCGCCTGGCCATGCTTTCACACAAGGCTGCCCAGGCGCCGATCAGCGGTTGGATCCCGGCAATCGAACCCAGCAGGTCGCCCCGGTGTTCACCTCTCAACTGGCCGCTGAGTACCAGCCCGGCATACTCGGGCAGCAACAGCAAACGGGCGCCCGCCGCCACCGCTTCGGCGCACAGGCCCTGCAGGTGGTCGGCATAGGCGTCCCAGGTTTCATGCAGTTCGATGGCGTACTGGCAGGCCGCCAGGCGGATCATACCGGCAGTTCCTTCAGCCAGAACGACATCAGCTTGTCGGAGCTTTCCTGCTCGTCCAGGTCACGCCAGGCATAGCGGGTGCGCAGCGACGGGTCGTGCAGGAAACCGCGGTTACGCCAGAAACCATGCAACGGCTTGTAGTCTGCAGGCCGGCGCGGGTGTACACCGGGCCGCTCGACCGCACAGAACGCGCAGTAGTCGAACTCGGCCAGTTTGTGGGCATAAGACTCGCGTTCGATGAAGAAACGCACGCCCAAACCTTGGCCGCGGTACTCCGGCAATACCAGCGACTCACCAAAGTAATAAACGCTGGCCGGGTCCCGCCCCTGGGCCAGGAACGGCTGCTGGAACTCCGGGGCCACGTCCACCAGCGGCAGGCCGGTAGATGCACCCACCACCTGGCCTTGGTCCAGCGCCAGCACCACCAGGCTGCGCCCGGAACGGGCATAGTTGGCCAGGTAGTCGGCTTCGTACTCCGGGGTGCCGTCGTACAGGTAGGGGAACTCGCGGAATACGGTAAGGCGCAAGCGAGCGAGGTCATCGATATAGGGCGCGATAGCGGCGCCGTGCAACAGGCGTATTTCCATGCTTGGCGGTCGTTTTGTCGATGTGGATGACGCGCTCGGCTAAGCCGGGCTTGAGGGGGAACCGTATCATCCGGGGCAACGACCCGCCTTTTCCCTACACGACAGGTATTGTTCCATGACCGCTACCGAACTGGTAAATGCGTACTACGCCGCCTTCAACGCCGGCGACATGCCGGGCTTTCTGGCACTGCTCAGCGAAGACGTGATCCACGACATCAACCAGGGCGAGCGGCAGATGGGCAAGGCCAGGTTTGCAGCGTTCATGGACAAGATGAACCGCTGCTACCGCGAGCGCCTGGCCGACATCGTGGTCATGCAGAACGCCGACGGCAGCCGTGCGGCGGCGGAGTTCACCGTGCATGGCCAGTACCTGGCCAATGACGATGGGTTGCCGCCGGCGAACGGGCAGACCTACGTGCTGCCGGCCGGGGCCTTCTTCTACATCCATTGCGGCAAGATTGCCCGCGTGACCAACTACTACAACCTCAATGACTGGGTTGAACAGGTAGGTTGAGCCTGTACGGGCCTGTTCGCGGGTTCACCTGCGAACACGCCTGTCAGGCGATGCGGGTGCCCAGCACCTTGAGGAAGGCCGCCAGCCACGCCGGGTGCGCCGGCCAGGCCGGGGCGGTTACCAGGTTGCCATCCACATGGGCCTGGTCCACGGCGATGTCGATGAACGTCCCACCCGCCAGCCGCACCTCCGGCGCACACGCCGGGTAGGCGCTGCATTCGCGCCCTTTCAGCACCCCGGCCGCTGCCAGCAACTGCGCACCATGGCACACTGCTGCAATCGGCTTGCCGGCCTGGTCGAACGCCCGCACCAGCTCCAGCACCTTCTCATCCAGGCGCAGGTACTCCGGCGCCCGGCCACCTGGGATCAGCAGCGCGTCGTAGCGCTCGGGCCGCACCCGCACGAAATCGAAGTTCAGGGCAAAGTTGTGCCCGGGTTTTTCGCTGTAGGTCTGCTCACCCTCGAAATCATGAATCGCGGTACGCACCGTCTGCCCCGCCAGCTTCTCCGGGCACACCGCGTGCACCGTGTGGCCGACCATGCTCAGTGCCTGGAACGGCACCATTGCTTCGTAATCCTCGACGTAATCGCCGACCAGCATCAGAATTTTTTTCGCCGTCATCGCACACACTCCTTCGCTCGCCCGTGAACAGTCATTGCACGATAGCCGCTATCAGTCGCGGCGGTCGAGCAGGTTCACCACCAGCCGGTCGAGCCAGCCCCAGATGCGCTGCTTGACCCGCCGCCACAGCGGCCGGGCGTGCCAATGGGCCAGGTCGACTTCCTCGCTCAGGGCAAAATCGCGCTCGAAGCTGGCGACCACGGCTGCCGTCAGCGGTGGGTCCAGCGCCTCGATGTTGGCTTCCAGGTTGAAGCGCAGGTTCCAATGGTCGAAGTTGCAGGAGCCAACGCTGACCCAGTCGTCCACCACGGCCATCTTCAGGTGCAGGAAGCACGGCTGGTACTCGAAAATGCGTACACCAGCGCGCAGCAGGCGCGGGTAGTAGCGGTGCCCGGCATAACGGACCGAGGGGTGGTCGGTGCGCGGCCCGGTCAGCAGCAGCCGCACGTCCAGGCCCTTGCTGGCGGCCCGGCGCAAGGAACGGCGTACACTCCAGGTTGGCAAGAAGTAGGGCGTGGCCAGCCATACCCGTTGCTTGCCGCTGTTCAGGGCGCGCACCAGCGCGTGCAGGATGTCCTGGTGCTGACGGGCGTCGGCGTAGGCCACCCGGCCCATGCCCTGCCCCTGCGCCGGCACCTTGGGCAGGCGCGGCAAGCCAAAGCCCTCGGCGGGGCGCCATGCGGTGCGGCGGTTGTTGGCATGCCACTGGCGGTCGAACAGCAATTGCCAGTCGGCCACCACCGGGCCTTGCATCTGCACCATCACCTCGTGCCAGTCACTGCGCGCCTGGCCGGGTGTCCAGAACTCATCGGTTACGCCCGTGCCGCCGACCACAGCCCAGCGCTCGTCCACCAACAGCAGCTTGCGGTGGTCGCGGTACAAGTTGCGCAGGCCGCGCTTCCAGCGCAGGCGGTTGTACCAGCGCAGCTCCACCCCCGCCGCCAGCAAGCGCTGGCGTAGCGTGCTGTTGAAGGCCAGCGAACCGTAGTCGTCGAACAGGCAGCGCACTCGCACACCCCGCCGTGCCGTGTGCTCCAGCGCTTCGACCACCGCCTCGGCACAGGCTCCAGCCTCGACCAGGTAGAGTTCCAGGTCTACCTGCGACTCGGCGCGCTCGATCGCCGCAAGCATGCGCGGAAAGAACTCGGGGCCGTCGATCAGCAGCTCGAACTGGTTACCCTCCCGCCAGGGAAATACCGGCCCCGGCATGTCAGCGCGCGGTGAAAATCAGCACCGCATTGACCGGCACCGACGGGTTGATGGATTTGAGCTTGGCAAACTTGCGCAGGTTTTCCAGCCCCGGCAGCAGGCCAAAGTCCTCGGCACGCAGCAGCAGTGGCTCGAGGGTGACCACCTGGAACCGTCGCGCATCCAGGCGGGTTGCCAGCAACAAGGCGTTGTAGCGGTGCGACTGCCCGTGCAAGGTGACCGTCAGCGGCAGGCGCAGCTCGATCTGGGCACCATCGGCCAGGTCATTGATCGGGCGCAGGTCGATTTGCGCCTTCACCGTGGCCTCGGCAAAGCGGCCGACCTCGAACAGCTGGTCACGCATCTGCTCGTCACGCAGGGGGATGCCACTGCTGACCGAATCCATCTCGATGCGCAAGCCCGCCACGCCCTTGTTGTCGACCGAACCATGCAGCACCAGGAAGCGATGCACTTCGGCGGTATCGCCATTCTTGCCGGTAATGAACGACAAGCGCGAAGACTCGCCATCGAGGTGCCAGTTGGCATGGGCGGGCAGGCAAACAGCCAGCAACAGGGCGAAGAGCGCGGAGGGCAACTTGAACATGACAAACCTCAGAAAACCAAGCCGCCAACCTTACCCGCCCGCTTTACCGGCAGCAAGCGGCGTGCCCTGCAGGGTCTTGCGCACTCATGCAGAGCCCACAGCAGCCCAGGCCTTGCGCAGCCGTTTCTCCCGCGCCGCCGCAACCAGCGCCATCACCCCCTGATCCCGCTGCCACAGCTCGGCCCAATGCGCCGGCCCCGCCGCCAACGCCGCGTCTACCTGCGGCCGCAGGGCCTGGAATGGCACGTACAAGCCCCAGGGGTTGTCACGCAAGCATCACCAAAGCTTCACCGGGGTGACACCGCGTCTACCTAGGCTGACTTTGCACAACAAAGCCGACCGGCCGCAACCCTTCATGGCTGCTTATGGAGACTCGCAATGACTCGGATCGCTCACGCTGGCGACAACAGCACTGAACGCCGCCTGCAAGCCGAACGCCTGGTTGGCGCCAAGGCGCTGCAAGAAGCCCAAGCCTTGCGTTACCAAGTGTTCAGCGCAGAATTCAAGGCCAAACTCAAAGGTGCCGAGCACGGCCTGGACATGGACGACTACGACGTGCACTGCCGCCACATTGGTGTACGCGACCTGAGTACCGGCAAGCTGGTGGCCACTACCCGGCTGCTTGACCACCAGGCCGCCAGCAGCCTGGGGCGGTTCTACAGCGAAGAAGAATTCCGCCTGCACGGCCTGTTGCAGCTGCAAGGGCCGATCCTTGAACTGGGGCGCACCTGCGTAGCCCCCGCCTACCGCAATGGCGGCACCATTGCTGTGCTCTGGGGCGAGCTGGCCGAGGTCCTCAATGAAGGCCGCTACCGTTACCTGATGGGCTGCGCCAGCATCCCCATGCAGGACGGTGGCGTACAGGCCCAGGCCGTGATGCAGCGCCTGCGCGAGCGCTACCTGTGCACCGAACACCTGCGCGCCGAACCGAAGAAGCCGCTGCCGAACCTGGCGCTGCCCAACAACGTCATCGCCGAACTGCCACCGCTGCTCAAAGCCTACATGCGCCTGGGTGCAAAGATCTGCGGCGAGCCGTGCTGGGACGAAGACTTCCAGGTCGCCGACGTGTTCATCCTGCTCAAGCGCGACGACCTGTGCCCGCGCTACGCCCGCCACTTCAAGGCGGCAGTCTGATGCCCAGGCTGCGGGTACTGGCCCGCGTCTGCAGGCTGCTGCTGGTCGTGCTGCTCGGCGTGCTGATGGCCTGCGTGATCGCCGTGGGGCAGCGGCTGGGCCTGAAGGCCTCGCTCGAAAGGCGCCAGCGCTGGACCTGCCTGTTCATGAAACGCCTGGTCGCAGCCCTGCCCTTCGACGTGCAGGTGCGCGGGCCGCTGCCGCAGCGGCCGATGTTGTGGGTCAGCAACCATGTGTCGTGGACCGACATCCCCCTGCTGGGCATGCTGATGCCCCTGTCATTCCTGTCCAAGGCCGAAGTGCGCCAGTGGCCGCTGGCCGGCTGGCTGGCGCAACAGGCCGGCACGCTGTTCATTCGTCGTGGGGGCGGCGACAGCGAACGGCTGCGCGAGCAGATTGCCAGGCAACTGGGCCTGGCCAGGCCGCTGCTGATCTTTCCTGAAGGCACCACCACCAGCGGTCACGCCTTGCGCACTTTCCATGGCCGCCTGCTGGCGCCGGCCATCGACCGTGGCGTAGCGGTTCAGCCAGTGGCCATCCAATACCTGCGCGACGGCCAGATCGACCCGGTTGCGCCTTTTGTTGGTGACGACGACTTGGTGGCGCACCTGCTGCGCCTGTTCGCCCAGCCACGTGCGCAGGTGTGCATTCACCTGTTGCCGCCGATCGGGACCGTGGGCAAGGAACGTGCGCTGCTGGCAATGCAGGCACAGCAGGCGATTCACCTGGCGTTGTATGGGTTTGAAAACGTCGAGGCGGCGCCACGGCGGCAGACGCGGGCTGCCTGATCTCTATCTCATGTTGCGGCCCTATCGCCGGCAAGCCGGCTTTACAGGTACTGCGTTGGCCTGCAAACCTGCAGTGAACTTGTGGGAGATTCTATGGTTCCTGGCAAGGGTAGCCGGAGCATCTTCAGCGCCTGTGAGATCGAGCGCCGCCCGCG
>NZ_RHQO01000122.1:0-6428 GCF_003935475.1 Pseudomonas sp. p99-361
GATTGCGCCGCGCGGGCGGCGCTCGCTCTAACAGGCGCTGCCATACCTTATGGCAAACACCTGTCAGCCCTAAGGCGCTCCCTGTGGGAGCTGGCTTGCCGGCGATGGGGCCAGCGCAGGCAACACAACAATCAGCAGTCAGTCAGCTCCAAGAAGATCGCCGCCAGGCGCTCCAGCCCCACCTGGTCCGCCTCGCTGAATCGCGCCAGCCTCGGGCTGTCCAGGTCCAGCACACCAATCAGCCTGCCCTCCTTCACCAGCGGTATCACCAGCTCGCTGTTCGACGCACTGTCGCAGGCAATGTGCCCCGGGAACGCATGCACGTCCTCGACCCGCTGGGTCTTGCCGGTGGCCGCCGCCGCGCCGCACACGCCTTTGCCGAACGGAATACGCACGCACGCCACCTGGCCCTGGAACGGGCCCAGCACCAGTTGCCCGTTACGGTTGAGGTAGAAGCCCGCCCAGTTCAGGTCGCCTACCTGGTGGTAGAGAAATGCCGAAAACTGCGCGGCATTGGCGATGAAATCACGTTCGTCGGCAAACAGCGCCTGCACTTGCGCCGCCAGCAGGTGGTAGCCGTCGAGGCCGACGCCACTGGCACTGAGGTCGATCATTTACTTTTGCTCCAGCAATTGCAGCCCGACCCAGTAGCGAGCGAACTGATAGGCACAACGGCCATTACGGTTACCGCGGCCGGTAGCCCAGCGCACGGCGAGAATTTCCAGCGCTTCGTCACGCTGCCAGGCCAGCCCGGCCGGGGCCGCCAGCTGGCCGATCCAGTGCTCGACCACGTCAAGGAAGTGCGCCTGGGTGAACGGGTAGAACGACAGCCACAGGCCAAAGCGGTCGGACAGCGCGATCTTGTCCTCCACCGCTTCACTGGGGTGCAGCTCGCCGTCGACCCTTTTCCAGTTTTCGTTGTCGCTCTCCTTTTCCGGCACCAGGTGGCGGCGGTTGGAAGTGGCGTACAGCAGGACATTGTCCGGTGCCTGCTCCAGCGAGCCATCGAGCACGCTCTTGAGCACACGGTAGTCGCCCTCACCGGCCTCGAACGACAAGTCGTCGCAGAACAGGATGAAACGCTGCGGCAGCTTCTGCAGTTGCTCGACCACGCGCGGCAGGTCGGCCAGGTGGTCGCGTTCGATTTCGATCAGGCGCAAACCGGCGCTGGCGTGCTCGGCCAGCAGCGCACGCACCAGCGACGACTTGCCGGTGCCGCGCGAACCCCACAGCAAGGCGTGGTTGGCGGGCATGCCCTTGATGAACTGGTGGGTGTTGCGGCCCAGCTGGTCACGCTGTTTGTCGACGCCAATCAGGTCGGTCAGGCGGATGTCCAGGCTGACTTCCAGCGGCAGCAGGTAGCCGCTGCGGCCATCGCGCTGCCAGCGGGCAGCCAGGGTGGTGGCCCAGTCGATGTGCGGGCGCGGGGCCGGCAGCAGGGGTTCGAGGCGCGCCAGTACCGATTCGGCGCGGTCCAGGAAAGCGATCAAGCGAGCGTCCATGACGACTCCTAGCAATTTCAGTTTTTTGGGGCCGCTGCGCGCCCCTTCGCGGGCTTGCCCGCTCCTACAGGGATTGTGTTAGGCCTGGGGGCCCGCGAAGGGGCGCAAAGCGGCCACCGCTTGGCGATCAACTGAAATGAACAGACAGACCCACCAGCAGCCGGGGATGATCGGCTATGCTTGCGCAGCGCAAGGAATGGGAAACCAGCTCGGAACTCATGGATATCAAGTTCACCAATCGCCTGTCATACAAGCAAGCCCGGTTGACAGTCCTGGTCGGCTTCATCCTGGGAACATTGCTCAGTCTCATCCAGATCGGCATCGATTATGCCAGCGTAGACGCATCCATCAACCGTGAAGTGCGGGCCTTGCTGCAAATCAGCCACAACCCGGCCTCGCGTATCGCCTACAACATCGACTCGGAACTGGCCCTGGAACTGACCCGCGGCCTGCTGCAGTCGCCGGCGGTGATCCGCGCACGGCTGATCGACAACAACCAGACGGTCCTGGCCGATGTCGAGCGCCCACGCCTGCAAGACCGTCTGCGGCCGCTGAGCGACTTCCTGTTCGGCGAACAGCGCCAGTTGAGCGAAAGCCTGTACCTTACCCATATGCCCGAGGAATACCTTGGCACCCTGTACCTGGACGTCGACACCTTCGCCTTCGGCAGCCGCTTTCTCGACCGTGCCGGCATCACCCTGCTCAACGGTTTTGCCCGCAGCCTGGTGCTGACAGGCCTGCTGCTGGCACTGTTCTACCTGATGCTGACCAAGCCACTGGTCACCGTGATCAGTGCGCTCAGCGGCAGCGACCCGCGCAAACCCCGGCAAACCCGCCTAGAATGCCCGCACGGCCACGAACTTGATGAAATCGGCGTGCTGGTGAAAGTCGCCAACCAGCAGTTCGTCAGCATGGCCACCGAAATCGAGCAGCGGCGCACCGCGGAAAACCGCCTGACCCAGTACCTCAACGAGCTGGAAGACATCGTCTCGGCACGCACCAACGAGCTGAAGGCCAGCAACAGCAGCCTGAGCCTGACCAACCAGGAGCTGGAACAGGCCCGCCGGCGGGCGCTGGACATGGCCCAGGCCCGCGCCGCCTTCCTTGCCAACATGAGCCACGAAATCCGCACCCCGCTCAACGGCATGCTCGGCATGATCGCCCTGGCGCTGGATAACCCGTTGCCCAGCGAGCAACGCCAGCAGCTGGCGATTGCCCACGACTCCGGCAAGGTACTGGTCGAACTGCTGAACGATATTCTCGACCTGTCCAAGTTCGACGCCGGCCAGCTGGAACTGGAGCGCATTGCCTTCGACATGGGCTCGATGGTCGAAGACACCGCCAACCTGCTGTCGCAGAACACCGCACAGAGCGTGGAGCTGACCTGCCTGATCTCCGGCGACTTCCCCAGCAGCGTGTTGGGCGACCCCACGCGGGTGCGGCAGATCGTCAGCAACCTGCTGTCCAATGCCTTGAAGTTCACCCGCTTCGGCCGCGTCGATATGCGCCTTGAGCGCATTGCCGGCGGCGTGCGCCTGCAAGTGCGTGACACGGGCATCGGCATCCCTGAAGAGGCCCAGGTGCGCATCTTCCAGCCCTTCACCCAGGCCGGCGCCGGCATCACCCGCCAATACGGCGGCACCGGCCTTGGCCTGGCCCTGACTCGCAACCTGTGCAAAGCCATGCAGGGGCACCTGCAGATAAGCTCCGAAGCGGGCTTTGGCAGTTGCTTCACCGCCGAGCTGCCGCTGGCTGCGCACACTGAAGCCATCCCGCCACAGCCCCTGCAAGGCCGCGTGGCCGCCCTCAGTGCGGCGGGCAGCGGGCTGCACGAGCTCCTGCAGCGCGTGTTGCCCGCCTGGGGCTTGAGCTACCAGCGGCACGACAGCCGCATGGCCCTGCAGGCCACCGCGTTCGACCTGTTGATAACCGATGACGTGGACCATCTATTCGAACTGCGCCCGGCCCTGCAAGCGCCGATCCTGCTGGTTACCGCCTACGGCAACTTCCTTTCCCAAGAGCAGTCGCTGGCTTTGGCACCGCTGCACCAGCTGGCCCGCCCGCTGGCGCGCAACGCCTTGTACCAGACCCTGCGCCGAACCTTGCAAGGCCATGAGCCGGAACACCCGCTGGCCACGCCGCCCGTGACCCAGGGCGAAGGCCGCGCGCGCATCTTGTTGGTAGAAGACAACCCGGTGAACCAGCTGGTGGCCAAGGGGATGCTAGCCAAGCTCGGTTGCCAGGTCGAACTGGCAACCCAGGGCGCCGAGGCCCTGGCGGCGCTGGAACGGCAACCCTTCGACCTGGTGCTGATGGACTGCAACATGCCGGTGATGGACGGCTACGAGGCCAGCCGGCGCATTCGCCAGAGCGGCCGCTGGCCGCACCTGCCCATCGTCGCCCTTACCGCCAACGCCATGCCCGAAGAGCGCGAGCGCTGCCGGGCCGCGGGCATGAACGACTACCTGGCCAAACCGTTCCGCCGCGAAGAGCTGCTGGCGCTGGTCGACCACTGGGTGCCGCTCAGCGGCTGAGCAGGCGCTCGATGTCCGCTTCCAGTGCCTGCGGCTTGGTGAAAGGCGCATAACGCGTGACCTGGCCACTGGCCGGGTCGAGCAGGAACTTGGTGAAGTTCCACTTGACCTTCTGCGAGCCAAGCAAGCCTGGGGCACGCTGCTTCAGTTCGACATACAACGGGTGGGTGCCGGGGCCGTTGACGTCCACCTTGCGGAACAGCGGGAAGCTCACGCCGAAATTGCGTTCGCAGAACTGCGCAATTTCCCGCGCCTCGCCCGGCTCCTGCTGGCCGAACTGGTTGCACGGAAAGCCCAGCACTACCAGGCCACGCCCGCGGTAGGCCTGCCACAGTTGCTCCAGCCCCTTGTACTGGGGGGTAAAGCCGCACTGGCTGGCGGTATTGACCACCAGCAACGCCTTGCCGGGGTAGTCGCCGAGGGTCTTGTGCTCGCCGCCCAGGGTCACGCAGGGAATGTCCAGTATCGATCCAGCCATGGTCGGGCTCCGGTCAGTCGCGCGGGCGCAAGTCGATGCACACCGAGTTGATGCAGTAGCGCAGGCCAGTCGGTGGCGGGCCGTCGGGGAACACGTGGCCCAGGTGCGCATCGCAGCGGGCACAGGTGACTTCGGTACGGATCATGCCATGGGAGGTGTCGCGGATCTCGATCATCGCGCTGTCTTCGATCGGCGCGTAGAAGCTCGGCCAGCCACAGCCGGAATCGAACTTGGTCTGGGCGTCGAACAACGGCAGGCTGCAGCAGATGCAATGGTAAATGCCGTCGCGGCGCTCGCTGTTGTACTTGCCGCTGAACGGCCGTTCGGTGCCCTTCAGGCGGCAAACCTGGTACTGCTCGGGGTCGAGCATCGACCGCCATTCTTCCAGGGTTTTCTCGATCTTTTTCATGCAGGAACCTCGGCAGGCTGAATTTCACCCCACGCCGTCTTTTCCAGGGCGCGGGCGGCACGTATATTAGGTGGCTTCGTGTGCCAGGCGTTCAGTCTGTCACCCGCTTCCTGCCCTTTCAAACCTTTCGGCGGGGCGTAGCGCGTATTCTCAATCGGGATCCCATCATGCAGTTCAGCAAATCGAACAAGCTCGCCAATGTCTGCTATGACATTCGCGGCCCAGTGCTCAAGCACGCCAAGCGCCTGGAAGAGGAAGGCCACCGCATCCTCAAGCTGAACATCGGCAACCCAGCGCCCTTCGGCTTCGAGGCGCCCGACGAAATTCTCCAGGATGTGATCCGCAACCTGCCCACCGCGCAGGGCTACAGCGACTCCAAGGGCCTGTTCAGTGCACGCAAGGCGGTGATGCAGTACTGCCAGCAGAAAGAGATCGAAGGCGTCACCATCGAGGACATCTACCTCGGCAACGGTGTCTCCGAGCTGATCGTGATGTCGATGCAGGCGTTGCTCAACAACGGTGACGAGGTGCTGATCCCGGCACCCGATTACCCACTGTGGACCGCTGCCGTGAGCCTGGCCGGCGGCAAGCCGGTGCACTACCTGTGCGACGAGCAGGCCGACTGGTTCCCCGACCTGGAAGACATCAAGGCCAAGATCACCCCGAACACCAAGGCCCTGGTGATCATCAACCCGAACAACCCGACCGGCGCGGTGTACTCCAAAGAGCTGCTGCTGGGCATGCTGGAGCTGGCCCGTCAGCACAACCTGGTGGTGTTCTCCGACGAGATCTACGACAAGATCCTGTACGACGAAGCCGTGCACATCAGCACCGCCTCGCTGGCGCCAGACCTGCTGTGCCTGACCTTCAACGGCCTGTCCAAGTCGTACCGGGTGGCGGGCTTCCGCTCTGGCTGGCTGATCATTTCCGGGCCCAAGCACCATGCGCAAAGCTACATCGAAGGCATCGACATGCTGGCCAACATGCGCCTGTGTGCCAACGTGCCGGCGCAGCATGCCATCCAGACCGCGCTGGGCGGTTACCAGAGCATCAATGACCTGGTGCTGCCACCTGGGCGCCTGCTGGAGCAGCGCAACCGCACCTATGAACTGCTGAATGACATCCCTGGGGTAAGCTGCGTGAAGCCGATGGGTGCGCTGTATGCGTTCCCGCGGATCGACCCGAAGGTGTGCCCGATCCTCAATGACGAGAAGTTCGCCCTTGACCTGCTGCTGTCGGAGAAGCTGCTGATCGTTCAGGGTACCGCGTTCAACTGGCCGTGGCCGGACCACTTCCGCGTGGTGACCTTGCCGCGGGTCGATGACCTGGAAGCGGCGATTGGGCGGATCGGCAATTTCCTGCGCACTTACTCGCAGTAAGTAACGGCCTCATCGCCGGCAAGCCAGCTCCCACAGGGATCGCGTCAGAGCTGACAGGTGTTTGCCACAAGGTATGGCAGCGCCTGTGAGATCGAGCGCCGCCCGCGCGGCGCAATCGCGAGCTGC